>JAGQVN010000121.1 GCA_020437905.1 Flavobacteriales bacterium | reverse complement strand
TTTGTTTATCGATCGCATCGAAGATCTTCAGGTAATTCTTCTCACCGGACTGAAGCGACGAATGCAACTTGAAGAAGCGCTTTTCGGACTTGGTCAGAGACCGGACCAGATCGTGGAGCTCGTTACTGGGTTTCATGATTGACCGGTGCGTATGGAAAACGAACAGGATATCAAGAGGGTTCATCAAAGGTAGGGATCCTAACACCCAAATCCTCAGGTGTTGCCCAGAGATCGCCGGGTTACATTTGACATTCGATGAACCAACGATCCCACGCTTCGAACGCTGCATTGGCGGTGGCCATGCTCAGCTTCCTTCACGTCCCTGGTCAGACCACCTGCCTGGAGGCGAAGCGATCTACCATGGCCTCACATCGGGCAGGCATGCTGCAGGATCAGCGAAGCGATAGCGTTGACATTCTGCACACTCGGCTCGACCTGGACCTTACCGATCAGGTGAATGCACAGCTGCGTGCCAGGTGCCAGATAGACCTGACAGCAAGGGTCCCCATGGTGGATGAATTGCGACTGGACCTGATCGGGTTGACCGTGGACTCCGTGCGTTGGAATGGATCCACGACGCCATTCACGCACGACCTCGGCGTGCTAAGGGTCCCCTTACCCTTGGCCATAGGACCGGGGGATACGGCAAGCATTGAGGTCCTCTACCACGGCACACCCCTGACGGACCCCAGTGGTTTTGGAGGATTCTATTTCGAGGGGGCCTACATGTACGATCTGGGCGTGGCCTTTGAAAGCCAACCTCATTCTTTTGGTCGGTCCTGGTTTCCTTGCTTTGACAATTTCGTGGAACGCAGCACCCATGAATTCCATGTCACTTGTCAGGATGGGAATGTGGCCTGGTGCAATGGCACTTTTGAGGGGGAAACCCAACTGATCGGCGACACGGTGACCTACAGTTGGAGGCTGGATGAGACCATACCCAGCTACCTGGCCAGCGTGGCAGCTGCTCCATATGTCGCGCTGCGGGACACCTTCCCCAGTATCGGTGGATCCGGTATCCCGGTGGACCTGGTCTCGCTTCCCGGGGATACTGCCGATCTGCGGGCATCGTTCACCAACCTTCAGGAGGCTTTTGATGCGTTCGAGGAATGCTTCGGCCCTTACTACTGGGACCGAGTCGGCTACTGCCTGGCCCCGCGTGGGGCCATGGAGCACAGTACCTCCATTACGTATCCGGTCTTCATCGCGAATGGCAACCTACAATATGAGGCCACAATGGCCCACGAGTTGGCCCACCAGTGGTTCGGTGATCTGGTCACCTGCGATCGCGCGGAGGAGATGTACATCAACGAGGGCTTTGCCGAGTATCTGAGCTTCCTCTTCCTGGAAGCAGTCTATGGCCAGGAACGCTATCTGGAGGTCGTCCGCGAGAACCACTATGACATGCTCCGCCGCTGCCATTGGAACGATGGTGGCAATTATTATGCCCTGGCGGATGTACCGCAGGACTGGACCTATGGGGAGCACAGCTACAACAAGGGTGCGGATGTGCTCCACAGCCTGAGGAGCTACTTGGGGAACAGCTCCTTTTGCTCAGGATTGACCTCCTTCCTGAACAGCAATTCCTTCCGTGCGGTGAATTCCGAGCAGCTCAGGGATGAACTTTCTGCGAACACCGGGGTGGACCTCACCGATTTTTTTGAGGACTGGGTGTTTCAACCGGGTTGGGCAGGGTTTGAGGTGGACTCCTTTACGGTCGCTCCCCCGTTGGGTGGGGTCTTTCCGACCATGGTGCATGTGGAACAGAAACTGCGTGGTGCCGTGCATCCGTACAACGGTGTGCCCATGAGCTTGACCTGCCTCGACGCGAACGGGAACACTTGGACCACATCAGAGCCCGTCGTCCTCGGTGGATGGACCAGCAGTGTGGAGGTCCTGCCACCCTTCCACCCGGTTTCGGTCCAACTCAACACGGATGAACGCTTGAGCATTGCGGTCACAGGAAGCACCGACTCCATTGCTGACCTGGGTCCCGAGACCATCGGCCAGGCCAACCTGATCTACACGGTCAATGCGCTAACGAGCCCGTTCGTTCTCCGTACCGAGCAATACTGGGTCGCAGCGGACACCTGGACAGCAGAACCCCTCCTGTACCGGGTAAGCCCCGACCGATGGTGGCGCATCGATGGGGACCTGCCTCCCGGTACGGCGCTCGACGCTCGTTTCAATTTCGACGGCCGCCCGTTGGCCAGTGGTGGGTTGGACGTGGCACTCATGCAGGACTATGGCGGCGTGACCTTCCACGAGGATAGCCTTGTACTGCTCTTCAGAAGCTCGGCAGAGCAGCCATGGGAGCCATTCACCGACTTCACCGTGAACACCCTGGGCGACCCGACGAACAAGATGGGGCGGATCGATGCGAACGATGTCGTACCCGGGGATTACACCCTGGGCTTTCGTCATTCCGCCTTGTCAACGAACGACCAAACCCGAACGTCAGCTTTATCCGTGTTCCCTGAGCCTGCGTCGGACCTGGTTCGTATTCAGGGCATCCCCCCAAGTTGGATGGGCCAGGAACTTGTCCTTTCGAACAGCCAAGGCCAGGAGGTCCGCCGGACCAAGGTGAAAGAGCGGAACATGAGCCTGAGCGTATCGGATCTGGTCCCTGGACCCTACTTCATCACAGTGGTGGGCGGGGATAAAGGCATCCTGCAGGTCGGACGCACCACGGTCGTCCGTTGAGCATCGGCCTCCTGAGCACCAGGGACTTGACCATGGGTTGATGGGTCAGTCGGGGATCGCTCGCCGGGATCGTTCTTCCCGAAAGGTCCCTTGGTCAGTGTCGCGGCCAAGAATTTTCCTTCAACACCACCTTGTTTGAAAAGAAAATGTGCTACATTTGCAGCCCGTTTTTTGCCTGATCCATAGGCGAAAACGGCTGAGAAACAGGACAAAACGGAGCTTAATGCCTACGATCCAACAGCTGATCAGAAAGGGCCGGGAGCGTTCCCAGCTGAAGAGCAAATCCGTCGCGCTGACGGCCTGCCCGCAGCGGCGAGGAGTGTGTACCAAGGTTTACACCACCACGCCGAAGAAGCCGAACTCGGCGCTGCGCAAGGTGGCCAAGGTCCGTTTGGTCAATGGCTATGAGGTGATCGCCTATATCGGCGGCGAAGGGCACAACCTGCAGGAACACAGCATCGTGTTGGTCCGTGGAGGTCGTGTCAAAGACCTCCCGGGTGTCAAATATCACATCGTCCGTGGCGTGCTGGACACCGCAGGCGTGGAAGGTCGCAATCAGCGCCGTTCGAAGTATGGTACGAAACGTCCCAAGAAATAAGGTGCTTGAGCTGTCATGAGGAAGCGTTCCAATAACAAGTACATCACCACCCTCCCGGACCCCAAGTTCGGAGATACCCAGGTGACCAAGTTCGTCAACAGCCTGATGGAGGATGGTAAGAAGAGCAAGGCCTTCCGCATTTTCTACGATGCCATCGACATCGTAGGAGAAAAGAGCGGGGAGGATGGGTTGGAGCTCTGGCGCAAGGCAGTAAGCAACGTGACCCCGCAGGTCGAGGTACGCTCGCGTCGTGTGGGTGGCGCCAATTTCCAGATCCCACAGGCCGTCCGTGATGATCGGAAGCGCAGCCTGGCGATCAAGTGGTTGATCGGATACAGCCGGAAGCGGAACGAGAAGAGCATGGCCCAGCGATTGGCCAATGAGATCATGGCCGCAGCCAAAGAGGAAGGGGCCGCTTACAAGAAGAAGGAAGAGACGCATAAAATGGCCGAGGCGAACAAGGCCTTCAGCCACTATCGCTTCTGATAGAACCACGAGACCATGTCCAAAAGGGACCTTCAATTCACGCGCAACATCGGCATCATGGCGCACATCGATGCCGGGAAGACCACGACCTCCGAGCGTATCCTCTACTACACCGGTCTTACCCACAAGATCGGTGAAGTGCACGATGGTGCTGCCACCATGGACTGGATGGAGCAGGAGCAGGAGCGCGGGATCACCATTACCTCAGCCGCCACAACTACCTCTTGGAAGTATCGGGACAACCTGTACAAGGTGAACCTGATCGATACCCCGGGGCACGTCGACTTCACCGTGGAGGTGGAGCGCAGCTTGCGAGTGCTGGACGGTGCTGTGGCACTGTTCTGTGCGGTGGGTGGTGTGGAGCCCCAGAGCGAGACCGTGTGGCGGCAAGCCAACAAGTACAAGGTCCCTCGCATTGGGTTCGTGAACAAGATGGACCGCAGCGGTGCTGATTTCTTCAGCGTTGTTCGTCAGATCCGTGAGCGTCTGGGTGCCAACCCGGTGCCTTTGCAGGTGCCGATCGGTGCCGAAGCGGAATTCAAGGGTGTTGTCGACCTCATCAATAACCGTGGAATGGTCTGGAACGAGGCCGATCAGGGAATGACCTGGGAGGAGGTTCCGATCCCCGAGGACCTGCAGGACACCGTGAAGGAATGGCGGGACAAGCTCATCGAATCAGTGGCCGAAAGCGACGATTCGCTCATGGAGAAGTACTTCGCTGACCCGGACAGCCTTACGGAAGCGGAGATCATGAGCGCCATCCGCAAAAGCACCATTTCCATGAGCATCACGCCGATCCTTTGTGGGTCCGCGTTCAAGAACAAGGGGGTGCAGACCATGCTCAATGCGGTCATGGCCTACCTGCCCAGCCCGCTTGATATCGGTGCCATCCAAGGTACCGACCCGGACAGCGGGGAGCCGGTCATGCGCAAGCCCGACCTCGATGAACCGACCAGTGCGCTCGCGTTCAAGATCGCCACGGACCCCTACGTGGGGCGCTTGGCGTTCTTCCGTTGCTACAGCGGCAAGATCGACGCTGGCAGCTACGTGTTGAACATGCGTTCAGGGCGTAAAGAGCGTATCAGCCGGATCTTCCAGATGCACTCGAACAAGCAGAACGCCGTGGAGGTCATCGAAGCCGGTGACATCGGTGCTGCCGTGGGCTTCAAGGATATCCGTACCGGCGATACGCTCTGTAGCGAGGACAAACCGGTGGTCCTGGAGAGCATGAGCTTCCCGGACCCGGTGATCGGTGTCGCCGTGGAGCCCAAGAGCCAGGCCGACATGGATAAGCTCGGCAATGCGCTTTCCAAGCTCGCTGAAGAGGACCCGACCTTCAAGGTGCAGACCGACGAGGAGACCGGCCAGACCGTGATCAGCGGGATGGGCGAACTCCACCTGGAGATCATCGTGGACCGCCTGAAGCGCGAGTTCAAGGTGGAATGCAATCAAGGTGCGCCGCAGGTGAAGTACAAGGAGGCCATCACCGAGGCGGTGGAGCATCGCGAACTGTACAAGAAGCAGACCGGTGGTCGTGGTAAGTTCGCCGATATCAAGGTCCGCATCGAGCCTCAGACCGATCCGGAGAAGGTCGGACTTGAGTTCATCGATGAGATCAAGGGCGGAGTGATCCCTAAGGAGTTCATCCCGTCCGTGCAAAAAGGCTTCGAAGCGTCGCTGAAGAACGGTGTGATGGCCGGCTACCCCATGGAGAGCCTGAAGGTCACGCTTTATGACGGAAGCTTCCACAACGTGGATTCCGACCAGCTGAGCTTCGAGGTCGCTGCCAAGGCGGCGTTCCGCAACGCATTGCCAAAAGCCAAACCGGTTTTGCTGGAGCCGATCATGAAGATCGAAGTGGTCACTCCGGAGGAGAACATGGGAGACATCGTGGGCGACCTCAATCGTCGTCGTGGTCAGATCGACGGCATGGAGGACCGTGCCGGGGCGAAGGCGATCAAGGGCAAGGTGCCGTTGAGCGAAATGTTCGGTTACGTGACCTCGCTCCGTACGCTCTCAAGCGGCCGTGCCAGCAGTACCATGGAGTTCTCCCATTACGAGAATGCACCTAACAATGTCACCGAGGCCGTGTTGGCCAAGGTGCGTGGAAAAGTTTCAGCCTAACCCGTCCATCAGCGATGACCCAAAAGATCCGGATCAAGCTGCGATCGTACGATCACAACCTCGTCGACAAGAGCGCCGAGAAGATCGTGAAGACGGTGAAGAGCACCGGTGCGGTGGTCAGCGGCCCCATTCCGCTTCCCACCCACAAGCGCATCTTCACGGTCCTGCGCTCGCCGCACGTGAACAAGAAGGCCCGGGAGCAGTTCCAACTGTGCAGCTACAAGCGCCTGATGGATATCTACAGCTCCAGCAGCAAGACCATCGATGCCCTGATGAAGCTCGAGCTGCCAAGCGGGGTTGATGTGGAGATCAAGGTCTGACCGAATAACCCGAGAAGCCATGAGCGGATTGATAGGCAAGAAGATCGGCATGACCAGCCTGTACGACAGCGACGGCAACCTCGTGGGTTGCACGGTCGTCGAAGCAGGACCTTGCGTGGTCACCCAGGTCAAGACCCAGGAGAAGGACGGTTACCAGGCCGTTCAACTGGCCTTTGACGAGCGTAAGGAGAAGAACACCCCTGGCGCCTTGCTGGGCCATTTCAAGAAGGCGGGTACGACCCCCAAACGCAAGCTCCACGAATTCAAGGAATTCGAGACCGAATTGAAGGTCGGTGATCAAGTGGATGCATCCATGTTGTTCGAGGAAGGCAGCTTCGTGACCATCACAGGCGAAAGCAAGGGCAAGGGATTCCAAGGTGTTGTGAAGCGCCATGGGTTCGCTGGCGTGAACGACAGCACGCACGGTCAGCATGACCGCAGCCGCGCTCCCGGTTCCGTTGGCGCTTCAAGCTACCCCTCCCGCGTATTCAAGGGTATGCGCATGGCGGGTCGCATGGGTGGACGTCAGGAGACCATCGAGAACCTGAAGGTCCTGAAAGTGGACAAGGACAAGAACCTGCTCGTGCTCAAAGGTTCCGTACCTGGCCCGAAAGGGAGCACGGTCATCATCTGGAAGTAGGATGGAGCTCGAGATCTATAGCAAGGACGGAAAGTCCACCGGCAAAAAGGCCAAGCTGAACGATGCGGTCTTTGCGATCGAACCGAACGATCATGCCATTTGGCTGGATGTGAAGCAACACCTGGCGAGCAGGCGCCAGGGCACGCACAAGACCTTGGAGAAACACGAGATCAGTGGCTCCACCAAGAAGTTGCACCGCCAGAAGGGTACCGGTGGTTCGCGGAAGGGAAGCATCAAGAGCCCCTTGTTCCGCGGGGGTGCACGCGTTTTCGGACCGAAGCCGCGTGATTACTCTTTCAAACTGAACAAGAAGGTCAAGGACCTCGCCCGTCGCAGTGCGCTTACACACAAGGCGAAGGATGGCTCTATCAAGGTCATCGATTCGGTCGGGATCAGCGCCCCGAGGACCAAGGACTTCGCGGGTTTCCTGAAGGCCTTTGACCTGGGTACCCGCAAGGCGTTGGTGGTCGTGCCAGCCAAGGATGACAACCTGCTGCTCAGTTCCCGGAATATCCAGGGCGCGCGGGTGGTGATCGCATCCGAGTTGAACACTTACGATATCATGAACGCCAATGGCCTGCTGATCGTGCAGGATGCCATCGCACCGTTGGAAGCCACTTTGACCAAGTAAGTCATGAGCCAGATCCTCATTCGCCCGATCATTACCGAGAAAATGACCGCCCAAAGCGAAAAAGATGG
>JAGQVN010000120.1 GCA_020437905.1 Flavobacteriales bacterium | reverse complement strand
TATCGCCAGCTCCAGGACCATCAGATGTTCCGGGACCAGGGTGGGAGCCTGATACAGTTGTATTTCGCCGGGCTTCCGCCGGCCTGTGCCCGAGTGACCGCCACGTATAGGGAACGGGTTCCGGTCTTCATCGGTGATGAGACCCAGGTGGAGACCCTGCGCAAGCTGGGCGTTCCCGACCACCGGATCCCATCGGAGATCACGAGCAGCGCGCGCTATGATGAGGAACGTATGGCGTTCGCCAGGGACTTGCTCCAGGAGGGTGGACATGCGGGCGTGCTTCCTGTCGATCGCTCCGGCTACCCGACCTATGGAACAGCTTCCGATACACTTGCGGCAAGGGTCCGCCACGGTAGGCTGAAGGCTATGCCGCCGCTGATGCGTGTGCATGTGGGTCCGTACTCACCGGACTATGAGGAGGCGAGGAAAGAGTTCCGGTCCTGGTTGCATACGTTGCGGGATGCGCGTTTCCTGGACATTGTTTCCGTGGGGTCCTCGCAATTGAGCCAGTCTGATTTCGGAACGGACTGGGGTGATCGACCCAATGGAGGGGGCGTGCCGATCAATTCGGAACAGGACCTCGAGGATATCCGCCACGCCGCCTCGCCCATGTTGGTGCGCACCTATTCCAGTACACGGAACGTGGCGGCCATGGCGGAGGTCTTTGAGCGGCACCTGAACATGGCCTGGCATGCGCTTTCCTTCTGGTGGTTCAATCGCATCGATGGCAGGGGGCCGAACGACGTGCTGACCGGATTGCGCGAGCACCTATCCGCGCTGCGGGTCATGGCCGCTCATGAGAAACCCTTTGAACCCAACATCCCGCATCATTTCGCCTTCCGGGGTGGCGATGATCACAGCTATGTGCTTTCCTCCTATCTGGCGGCCATCACCGCGAAGCGGGCCGGTGTGAAGTACCTCGTGCTCCAGACCATGCTCAATACTCCCAAATACACCTGGGGTATCCAGGACCTTGCCAAGGCCAGATCGCTGTTGCGCTTGGTACGCGGACTTGAGGATGCATCGTTCAAGGTGTTCCATCAGCCACGGGCCGGTCTGGATTATTTCTCTCCCGATCTGGATAAGGCCCGGGTGCAGCTAGCTGCGGTGACCGCCATGATGGATGACGTGGAACCGGGGGATCGCACGGGTCCGGACATCATCCATGTCGTCAGCTACAGCGAGGCGGTCCATCTTGCGACCCCGGCCGTGATCAATGAGAGCATCCAGATCACGCGTCATGCCCTGGAACACTATCGGATCGCGAAGAGCACGGGGCGCATGGATGATATGATGCACAATGGGGAGGTGGAAGAGCGCACGCAGCAACTCACTTCCGATGTGTTGAACACCGTTCGCATCCTGGAGCGGCACATTGCTGATCTGTACTCCCCAGAGGGTCTTTATGAGGTGCTCCGTCGCGGGGTGTTCGCCGTTCCGTACCTGTGGGAAGGGCGCGAGGAGTTCAAGGAGGCGGTCCGGTGGAACACGGCGCTGGTCGATGGCGGTGTTCATGTCGTTGATGATCAGGGCAGGACCATCCCCACCCCGGAGCGCGTTGCCGGTATCTTTGAGGATCAGCCGTTCCCGGTGTGAGTTCTTGACCGAAGGGCCAGATGAGCGAACGTGACGAAAACTATGAGGTCCCGAACCGGGTCGTCGAGACCATGCCAGAGCCCATGGTGAGCGTTCGGACGATCACGTTCAACCATGGCAAGTACATCGAGGAATGCATTGAGAGCGTACTGATGCAGGAGACCGACTTCCCGTTCGAGCATTTGATCGGGGAGGACCAGAGCACGGATGGGACCAGGGAGATCGTCTTGCGCTACTCGGAGCAGTACCCGGACCGGATCCGGGTGATCACAGCGGACCGGAACGTCGGGATCCGCGCGAACCTCCAGCGCGTGCGGCGGGCTTTCCGAGGGAAGTACCTGGCCTTCTGTGAAGGTGATGATCGATGGACCGACCGCAGGAAGCTGCAGAAGCAGGTGGAGCTCATGGAGGCGGATGTATCGGTCGCGGGCTGCTTCCACCATACCGAGCAGGAGTTCATGGAGGATATGGGCCGGGAACCACGGCTGTTCGGCGATCACGGAGACAAGCGTCGGCTGTCAGCGGAGGATACGATCACGGCCTGGGCCATCTGTCACACCTCTGCCTTCATGTATCGGGCCGACCTTCCGCTGGATACCGAGCTCTCCAAGGGGATCGAAAGCGGGGACATGTTGCTCTTCTCCATGGTCGCCAAATTCGGTTCGTTGGCCTGCATCCCCGAGGTCATGAGCGTATATCGCAAACACAAGGGTGGCATCACAATGGAGTACGGTGCCGGAGTGAAATTCCACCGGAATCGGATGCTGATGCTCGATCGCATGGACCAACTGCACGGGTACAAGTATCATCAGCGGGTAATGGAGGTCAAGGAGTTGCACCAACGGGAGATCGCGCGGATCGAAGCCTCGGAAGGGTCCCCGGGATTGGTGCGCCGAGTCCTTGACAAGGCGAAGCGCATGACCCAACGGACGAAGCGCTGATCG
>JAGQVN010000119.1 GCA_020437905.1 Flavobacteriales bacterium | reverse complement strand
TACGGGCGGCCGATGCACCGTGGTTCGCCTGATAGCGCACACGGAACCCGTACTCCTCCTTGGCGATACGCTCCAACAAGGGTCGGGTACCATCGGTGCTGCCGTCATCGACCAGGACCACCTCCAGCCCCACATCCTGCTGCGCACGCACCGAGGCCAGCGCCCTGCCCAGGTGCGGCTCCACGTTGTAGCACGGTATGACGACCGAGACCTCCATGCGGGCCGCGAAGTTAGCCGAATGGCACGACCTACGGGGCTTTCAGCACACCATCGCGTTCCAGCAGATCGATCAGCTGCGCATTGAAAATGCGCGCTCCGGCAGCATTGAGGTGGTTGTGATCATAGAAGTGATCCCGATCGTCCAGCTGGTGATCATAGGCCAGATCGAAATACTTCAACCCAAATGGGGCCATTTCCCGTTGAAGCCTGTCGTTGAAGGCGCGATGCTTCTCCCTGTCGCTGGCCTTGGGGAAATAGTGGTTCACCAGGACCAGGGGTATCTTTCTTTCCGTACAAAGGGCGAAGATCTTGCGCAGGTAGTTCATCTGAACCGGGTTCAGGTCCAAGGGCTTGCCGACCTGATAGTGCAGCTCCTTCTTGACCGAGTCCGCCAGGATGACCGCTCCACCCTGCCTGTAATTGCTGTCGCTGTACATGGGCTCGGCGGAGCTTCGCATGGCGCGAAGGGTCACCATGTTCAGACCACGCGGGTCGCGATGCGCCAGGGCCATTTCCACCGCAGCCCGATCCATACTGATGTTCTGTGACAGGTCCATCGTGCTTTCCATGCCATCGATCTCCATCGCCACCTCGTAGGCATCGAAGACCAGCAAGCCCGTGTTGCGGGCATTCAGATAATGCTTCACAATGAAATAGGAGTTCAGCGGGCTTTGTGCCGAGGTCCCCAGGTTGAACGCGGAATAGCCCCGATGCCCGAAGAGTTCCGGATCATAACCCCGATAGGCATGCGAGGAACCCAGGAATACGACATCATAGCTGCGGTGCGGATCGAATTCCTGGAACTTCTGATAACTGATCCCTCCCTTCCATTTGAAGTACTCGTTCGTTCGGTAGATCCAAGGAGTGCCATCGCGCTGCACCGTGCATAGGACCCCGAAAAGGACCAGGTATATGGTCGCGAATACGAGCAACAGGGCGAATGCTTTCGGGACCAGTTCTCGCATGCTCAGAACTGAAAATAAATGAAGGCCGTACTGCCGAAGTGTCCGAACAACAGACAAGCGGCAAGTAACAAGCCATGATACGCGTAGCTCGCTGCACCGTTCATCTGCCGCCTTCCCTTGGCCACATCGTCCGCCCATGGATCGATCAGGACGAACAGTGCAGCCAGGAGCAAGCTCACCGAAACGATCCCTGCCCCCATATCCCGGAAGATGACCTCCAAGGCTGAGGTGGAAACCACCCCTTCCCCCACCTTTCCGAACAGGATCGCCACATCCCCAAGGTCGTTCGCGCGGAACAGGACCCAGGCCACCAGCACCAACAGCAAGGTCACCGACCGGTTCAGGGCCCGCCACAGGACCGGGATGCGGGCCACGCCCAAACCAGCTTCCACCCGCTCCCAGAACGGTGCGAACACCAGGGCCAGGACCAGGTAGGCACCATGCAGTGCACCCCACACGATGAAGGTCCAATTGGCCCCATGCCACAGCCCGCTGACCGCGAAGACCACGAACAGGTTGTAGTACCAGCGCCATCGTACGACCCGATTGCCACCCAGCGGGATGTACACGTAATCCCGGAACCAGGTGCTCAAGCTGATGTGCCAACGCGACCAGAATTCCCTGATGGATGCGGCACCGTAGGGTGTGCGGAAGTTCTCCATGAGGTCATAGCCCAGTACCCGGGCGGCGCCTATGGCGATGTCACTGTAGCCACTGAAATCACAGTAGATCTGCAGCGCGAAAAGCACCGAGGCCAGCACCACCGTGAGCCCATCCTGCTGTGCCGGTGCGTTATACACCTGGTCCACGATGAGCCCCACCCTATCGGCAATGACCAGCTTCTTGAAGAAGCCCCAAAGCATCTGCTTCAGTCCCCTGATCACGCGGTCCGCATCAAAGGGGATGTCCTTGAAGAACTGCGGCAACAAGTTCGGGGCGCGTTCGATCGGACCCGCAACGAGCTGCGGGAAGAACGTGACATACAGCGCGAAACGACCGAAGTGGCGCGTGGGCGGTAAAAGACCACGGTACACGTCGATCGTGTAGCTCATGGTCTGGAAGGTGTAGAAGCTGATCCCCATGGGCAGCAACACGTCCAGGTCCTCCACGGGCCAGGCGGGAAAGACCGCGCGCACGGAGGCATTCAGGAAATTGAAGTACTTGAACCCGACCAGAATGCCGAGGTTGGTGAAGATGCTGAGGAGCAGCCAGCGCTTCTTCGTTGCCTGGTCACTGGCTTTGGCCATGGCGTTGGAAGCCACGAAATCGATCACCGTGGAGATGACCAGCAGGATGGCATACTGCGCCTTCCAGGCCATGTAGAAGTAGTAGCTGGCGACCAGCAACAACAACCATCGCCACCGGTAAGGCAGTAGAAAGTATGCCGCCGCCACCAACGGAAAGAAGACCGCGAACTCAAAGGAGTTGAAGAGCATCGTCAGCCGGTGGCAAGTTCATCGGCCAGGGCCTTGTACACCACATCGGCGCGAAAGTGCTCTCCCCAATGCTTCCGAACGGCGTCCCTGAGATCCTGGTCCGACCGCTTGTACAGCTCCACCATGGCAACCGCCAATTCGGTCGCTGAGCTGTCCACGGGCAGCAGTGTTCCTGTCCGATGGGTGACGATCTCCGGTATCCCACCGGCATCACAACCGATCAGGGGGATCCCGAACGATGCCGCCTCCTGCAGGGCCACCGGAGCCCCGCCCTCGGTCTCGCTGGCATGCACGAACAGGTCCACGGGGTGCTCCCTGTACCACGCGATGATGTCCTTGTTCGGCGTACTTCCCTTCAGCTGCACCTGCACGCGGCTCGGAAGGTCCCGGACCACCGCTTCCACCCGCTCGCGTTCGGGTCCATCCCCGAAATGGGTCCATTCCACAGGACCTTGGATGTGTCCCAAGGCTGCTGCGATGAGGTGCACCCGTTTCAACCCTACCAGGTTGGAACAGGAGGCAACCCGCAGCGTTGCCGATGGCGACCAAGGGCCGGGACCATGGTCCTGCGTGGCCAGGTGGCTCAGGCGGTACTTCGCAGTGTGCTGCGGATGACGCTCCGTCAGATGGCTGAGGCCCGCCTTGGATATGGCATACACCCGATCGACCTGCTGCAGGTGAAAGGCTTGCAGGGACTGCCAGCCATCCGGTGCCCGGTGCGCGAACATGTCGAAACCCATCATGCGGGAGCAGAACCGGACCCGGGGATCCATGGCCCGCCAAAGGGATAGGACCGTGGCCCAATCACTGGTCCAATAGCTGTACAAGGAAACACATGCCGGGTCATACGCATCACCATGCACCCGACGCAGGTCCAGCGTGCGTTTCAGGGCCTGGCGCAGGCGACTTCGTGCATCCGGCCATCTGCGCTTGAACACAGCGGCGCTCGGTGCATCGGCACGCAGCACCTTGTAGATGCGCCACATCAGGGGTGCTTGGCGGATCAGATCAAGGAGGCCGGCACCGGCATATTGATCCTTCAAGGCCGGCTCCACCTGGACCTGTTCCGGCAATGGCCGCATCGATCCGATGGCTTCCAAGGGGAAGATCCGGACATGTCGGAACCGCTGCACCAGGTAGGGTAGCTCGTTCTCCAGGAAGGCCTCACCGTTCCCGTACGGAAAGCGCATGGTGAAGAGCCAGAGTTCCCGTTCCATCCCTTCGCTTCAGCTTGCTGGCTTGCGACCAAAAGTAGCGTTGACCTGGAAC
>JAGQVN010000118.1 GCA_020437905.1 Flavobacteriales bacterium | reverse complement strand
ACTTCCGGGCGGGAATGGACCATTCCCAGTTTCCCACGGAGACGCATGCCTTGTTGATCGAGGCCTTCAACGAGATCGCGCAGGATGAGCGGTCCGTGAATGGTCTGAGGACACATCTGCTTCAATTGAAGCGGACCACCCACTGGAGCACCACCGCTGCTACGACCGAGGCCGTTTACGCGCTATTGCTTGGCGGTCCCGACCTGCTTGTGCCGTCCGATCCGCCTTCGGTCCTTGTTGGAGGTGTGCCGGTCCCCGTGGACACCTTGGAGGCTGGGACAGGGTACTTCAGTTATAGCTGGCCAGCGGAAGAGATCGGGCCCGGGATGGGGCAGGTCCGCTTGACCACACCTGGCGACCGGCTGTCCTGGGGGGCGCTGCATTGGCAGTATTTTCAGGAGCTGGACAAGGTCACCTCCCAAGGAGGACCTTTCCAGATCGGGAAGGAGGTGATGCGTAAGGTGGTGGGCGACCACGGTGCGGAGCTGGTCCCTGTCGTCGCGGGGGGGCAGCTTCGCGTTGGGGATGAGGTGGTCCTGAGGATCACTCTGACCACCGATCGCTGGCTGGACCATGTCCATGTGAAGGACCTTCGAGCCTCAGCCATGGAGCCGATCGACCACCTGAGCGGGATCCGGGTCAAGGGGAGGCTGGTCTATTACCAGAGCATCAAGGATGCTTCCATGCACTTCTTTTTTGACCGGCTTGCCCCGGGCACCCACTTGCTGGAGTACGCGTTGCGCGTCACCCATGAAGGCGCTTTCCAGAACGGCGTAGCCAGTGCGACCTGCATGTACGCGCCCGAATTCGCGGCACATAGCCCTGGAGTGAAGCTCGTGATCGAGTGACCCTGGGTCGCGTTCCCCGTCCATTAGAATAGTAGGATCCCGGAACGATCGGTTTGCCTTCAATACATGGATCTGCGAACCTTGCATGGCGCTCCAGAGTTCTACCAGTTCATCTTGAAATACCCGATCGATGCGTTCACCGCGTGTGCCCTACGTTCTTGTTTTGTCATTGCTCCTCCTTGGGGGCCCCGCGGTCGGCCAGACGTTCTGGTCCGAAGCGCCCACCAGCCTCGCTGAACGCCAGAGCGGCGAGCGACGGATCACCCCGGTATCCGCGCGCATCGTGGACCTGAACATCAGCGCGATGCGCAGTTTTCTTCAACAGATCGCCGAGGGTTCCCTCACCGACATCCGGAGCAGTGGCGCCATGATCCAACTGCCGGACGCCGATGATGGCATCATGCGTTTCCGGGTGCTCGGCACTTCCATCATGGAGGCGCCGTTGCAGGCCATGTTCCCTGGCATCCGCACATTCACCGGTGTGGGTGTGGACGACCCGGGAGCCATATTGAAGATGGACGTGACACCTCATGGGTTCCATGCCATGGTCCTGGCCACGGATGGGGACGACCTTTTCATCGACCCCATGTACGCAGGGAATGACGCACGCTATCAGATCTATCGGAAGAGCGCATTCACCAAGCAACTACTTGCCGGTTTTCAGCTTTGCTCCTACGACCAGGTGAACGACATTGCCGAGGCTCAGCGCCAGACGCGATCTTGGATGGCCCAGCGTGCGAATGCGCGGGTCGGCGATTGCCAGTTGCGTACCTATCGGTTGGCCCTGGCCTGCACGGGTGAGTACGCGAACTACCATGGCAGCAATACCGGCAATAACGACAAGAGCTTCGCTGTAGCTGCCATGGCAACCACGATGAACCGGGTGAACGGCATTTACGAGCGGGATGCCACGCTCACCATGGTCCTTGTGGCAGGCAACGATCAACTGATCTTCCTGGATGGGGCCACCGACCCCTACACCAACGGAAGCGGCACGACCATGCTCGGCGAGAACACCACCACATGCAATAGCGTGATCGGCTCGGCCAACTACGATATCGGTCACGTGTTCAGCACGGGAGGCGGAGGAGTGGCTTCGCTGAACAGCCCTTGTACCAGCAACAAGGCCAGGGGTGTCACAGGGCAGGCCAACCCGGTCGGTGATCCCTTTGACATCGATTATGTCGCCCACGAAATGGGCCATCAATATGGCGGTAACCACACGCAGAACAACAATTGCAACAGAGCCTCCGTGGCCGCGGTCGAGGTGGGCAGTGGCATCACCATCATGGGTTATGCAGGCATTTGCGCGCCGGACGTGGCCAACAACAGCATTGCGATGTTCGGAGGATACAGCATGCAGGAGATCTCGGCCAATATCACCTCGGGCAACAGCAGTACCTGTCCTACCACTACTCCCTTGGTCAATCAGGCACCGGTTGCTGATGCCGGTCCGAACCGGACGATACCAGCAGCAACACCGTTCCTGCTCGCCGGATCGGCCACGGATGCGGATGCTGGTGATCTGTTGACCTACAGTTGGGAGCAAATGGATAATGCCGTGGCAACACAGCCCCCTTCCCCGTCCAATACCGACGGCCCGGCATGGGAACCCCTTTTGCCCAAGAACACACCCCAGCGCTACATGCCCCGGATGGATGCTGTTGTGGCCAACACGACGCCCACTTGGGAGGTGCTCTCAAGTGTGTCGCGGACCTACGATTTCCGGTTCACGGTACGCGACAACGTTCCCGGGGGTGGCTGCCATGATCAGGATGACATGGTCGTGACCGTGGACGGTAACAGCGGTCCCTTTTTGGTGACCCAACCGAATACGGCGGTGTCCTGGGATGCCCTTTCTACCAGGAACATCACGTGGGATGTGGCCGGAACGAACGGGGGAGCAGTGAGCTGCGCCAATGTGGACATTCTGCTTTCACTGG
Organism: Flavobacteriales bacterium; assembly: GCA_020437905.1. Taxonomy (GTDB): domain Bacteria; phylum Bacteroidota; class Bacteroidia; order Flavobacteriales_F; family PHOS-HE28; genus PHOS-HE28. Next base: position 292 of record JAGQVN010000118.1, on the reverse strand, counting down.
ACGGAGGGTTCACCTACCCGGTCACCCTGGCGACCGCAACCGCCAACGATGGCAGTGAAGCAGTGGTCATCCCGAACCAGGTTACGAGCACGGCACGGATCATGGTGCGGGCGAATGGGAACATCTTCTATGACATTTCCGATACGGACTTCTCCATCACGGCTCCGACCACTCCTGATTATTCCTTGACCGTTCCGGTGAATGCTGCCTCTGTCTGCCAACCGACGAGCGCACAGTACACGATCCAGGTGGGGAGCATACTGGGATACAGCAGTGCGGTGACCTTGAGCGT
>JAGQVN010000117.1 GCA_020437905.1 Flavobacteriales bacterium | reverse complement strand
CGGAGGGACACGGGGCGGTTCCTGCAACGGAATAGGTGTACACGCCGGCCGGATCGCTGGCCGGATCCAGGAGCCCCCCGAATGCATCGCCATTGGGGTCGGTCCAGCCTCCACCGGCATCCGGCGTGCCACCCAAGAGGGTGAAGAGGTCCACAGCGGCATCGGTGGTGCAGAGCGCAACGCTCCCGTCGGTCCCCGGATCGGGCGGCGTATTGATGGTGACCGTGACCGTAGCGGCATCGGAGGGACACGGGGCGGTTCCTGCAACGGAATAGGTGTACACGCCTGCCGGATCGCTGGCCGGATCCAGGAGCCCCCCGAATGCATCGCCGTTGGGGTCGGTCCAGCCACCACCGGCATCCGGCGTGCCACCCAAGAGGGTGAAGAGGTCCATAGCGGCATCGGTGGTGCAGAGGACGATCGATGCTCCTAACCCCGGGTTCGGAAGGGTTTGAACAGTGACCGTCACCGTGCTCTGAGCTGCCGTCGCTCCACAATTCCCTGATCCTGTGACAGTGTACGTGTAGGTCCCCGACAGATCAATGTTCGGATCGAAGGTCGTTCCGAAAGGATCGCTGTTTGGATCGGTCCAGGTCCCGCCCGGATCGGGTGTTCCTCCAAGTTGTGCGAACAGGTCGAGCACAGGGTCGCTTGCACAGACCAGCACACTGGCATCGGAGCCGGCGTCGGCATCGCTCTCCACGGTAATGGTCAGGCAGTCCGTCGCTGAACATTCGGGGAACCCTGCCTGAACGACGGTCACACAGTACTGTGCCGTGGTCGGGACAGTAGCCACTGGATCGGGGATGGTCGGGTCGGAAAGGCCGGTCGCTGGGCTCCAGAGATAGGTGAACCCTCCATTGATCCCATTGCAATCCGCGATGCCGTTCCACAGGATACCGTTCGAGGGCGGCCCCACCGAAAAGACAGGCACGCCGTTCCCGTTCAACAGATAGAAGCTGACCTCATTGTTGAACAAGCCCGTGGAATAGCTGATCTGTATGGGGTCACCGGCCGTCACCGGCAGCACCACCTGGCCTGTGGAGCCGTTGTTCAGTGTATAGGTCCCTGGAACGCCGGCGATGATGATGGTCACCTGGCCACCGTTCCACCCGTCGCCGAAGGAATCCTCCATTTCCAGCACGTAGTTGCAATCGAGGTTCAGGCCTCCGGAAACCGTCGCGTTCAACTGGACCGGGTCGCTGCAGGTGGTGACATCCGGACCGGCATCCACGTCCGGGTCCGGTACGATCGTGATCGTCAGGGTGGTGTCGTAGGTGCATCCAAAGTTGTCGGTCACCGTGTATTGGTAGTCGTATGAACCAGCAGCGGGAGGGGTGATGCACACCGAGTTACAGTCAGCTGAGGTCTGGCTGATGAAGGGTCCGCTCCAGAAGGAACTGTCACAGTCGGCCCCGTAAACCGGTGTGAATTCGGTCAGGTCATCATAGAGCGTGGGGTCGAAAGCGATGGACCATTCGCACAGGAATCCATTGTCTGCGCCCCAGAGGTCGCAGATCTCGAAGGTCCAGATTCCGTTCAACTGGGCTCCGACAAGGCCTGCAAGTGGTTGTACGCTCTCATACGTGCCTGGTGCCAGTGCCGTGCCCTGGCTGCTTGGGACCGTGTTCCCGCCGAACAGGGCATTCGTGGCCATGTCACCGTTGTTGGCCGTTGGGCTCCAGCAATAGGTCCAGCAGGTGCCTGGCACCGGGTTGATATTGTTGTCCAGGTCATTGGCATCACCGAGGAAGGTGCCTCCTCCTCCCTGTTGGTGCAGGATCACGTTCTCACCAGTAGGAGCGGTCACTGAAATGACCAGATCGCCGATGAAGCTGTGCTCGATGTCCATGCAAATGGTACCGAGCTGAGCGATGTTGGTCAAGGTCTGTCCGGGTGCGAACTGGCTGAAGGTCAGCTCGGAGGTGAAGCAGGAACCGACATTGTCCGGGAGATAAACGCCGTCTCCGAAGTTGGCCTCCGGAAGCTCGTTCCAGGTCACTGGTCCCACGATACCGTCCAGGCACAGGGTGCTGCCCTCGCAACCGATCAGGTCGCCATCGGTACCAGTGAACGTCGGGGTGGTCCCTACCCAGACCTCGAGGTCGGTGGTGTTCGCACTGGAGCACCCATTGTTGTCAATGACCTGTAGTTGTACTTCGAAACCACCGGCATCCGGGTACGGATGCGAGGTGATCGGAGGTCCTCCGTTCATTACGGTGCCATCACCAAAGTCCCAATTGTAAGTGGCAATGCTGAAGCCGGGAGCGGCGGTGGAAGCGCTGCCATCGAAGTTCACCGCTTCTCCCTGACAGATCAAGGCGGGTGCTGCCTGGCCCATGATCGCCGCTGCGATGGGGCGGTCACAGGGCACATAGCAACTGATGGACCCCGCAAATATCCCGGTACCGCTGGCATTGCTGTTCCACACGAAGGTCAGACAGCCTGTGGGATTGCCCATGGAGGCTGAGACCGCCTGTCCCTGCAGGGATGTCCCTGTGTAGTTGCCGATCAATGGTGCAGCGGGAGAGTCCCCGTCGTACACGCTCAGATTGTCGATCGGGGCGGTTCCTGCGGTGGATAGGTTGAACGTGATGAAGTCGACCGATATCGCATCTCCCGGATTGTCGGGGCATATGGTGCAGGTATAGCTCTCATTGTTCCCATAACCCGAGCCGCCCTGGCCACCGCTGTCCAGAAAGGCGCCCACGCAGGTGTAATGGGTGCCGTTGAAGATCTCGAAGGACTGGGCCTTCGACCCCAAGGCAAAGAACAGCACGAACGCCGCAACCAAGGGGAAAGTCCCCGGGCCACCTACCCGTTCCGGGTCAGGCCTGTGAATGGGTGTCCGATCGGAACCAAGACCCATGTGCAAAGGGACGGAACAGGGATCCCTCACGGTCTCTAAAGCTACTTGTGCCGTAGGAACAAGCACTTCTCGACATCGAAAATTGGATGGGCCTCGACGATCGGCCGACGGAACGGCCGAAGTGTTCGCTGAATTCAGGTCCCTCTCGCGATCCGAGACGTTCTCCTTATTTCAGGAGGTTCACGTGACCCGTCCACTCACGCTTTTCCTTGCTGTATGCTGAACGGGTCCGCAATTTCCAGGCATAGACCCCGCTCATCAGCACGTCGCCACCGCCGTTGCCCAAGGTCCCGTTCCAAGGTTCAGCGGGGTCCTCGGTCTCAAAGACCACCTGGCCCCAGCGATCGAAGATGATCAGTTCGAAATCCAATGCACTGATATCGTTCCCGTTGACGAAAAAGAAGTCGTTGATACCGTCACCATCCGGGGTGAATGTATTCGGAACATAGACCATCAGTTCATCGCGCACCTCCACCAATTTCGTCACGCTGTCAGGACATCCAAGCGCGTTGGTCACGAGCAGCGTCACCGGATAGCTGGCCCCTAGCTCACCCGGGAACCAAAAGGTGGGATCTGGTTCCTGTGAACCTCCGAGACCGGCGAAGTCCCAATCATAGGTGACCGCATAGGGTCCCGCCAATTCCTCAAAGTCCACTTCGGGAAGTAATACGCTCACCGGCAAAGGGCTCCAGGTGAAATTGGCATCCGGCAAAGGCTCCACGATGACCATGTCGACCACGGTCGTGTCATCCATGCAGCCGTTGGGCCAGGTAACGACCACGCTCAGGTCGTATCCTCCAGGATCGGCGTAGGTATGACCAACGGAGTCAGGTCCAGGGGTGCTTACACCATCGCCGAAGTCCCATTCGATCTGTGCCCCACCGGTCGTGTCCTCAAGTGCGAACCGCACCGCGAAAGGTTCACACCCCAAGGCTGAATCAACGGTCACGATCAATTCAGGGATCGGAATGATCTCTACCCGTATGCAACGTGTAACAGGGGTGGTCTCGCAGCCGTCCGACAGGGTCATGCAGAGGTTCTGTGAGGTGGTCAAATTCACCGTATGGTCGGGGGAGTGCGACGGCCCGTTCCCCCAATCAAAGGCATAACTCCCATCACCGCCGGTCACATTGAACGGGCTGAGGGTCACATCCACCTCTGGACAGGAGAATACCGTGTCGATCAGAGCAAAGTTCAAAGGAGGTCGCACGGTCACTTGGAACTCAAGCGTGTCGCTGGAGCATCCGTTGCCGTCAAATGCATACACCGAGTAGAAAGTGGTGTTGAGCGGGGATACCTGCTCTGACGACATGGAGGCCCCATGCGACCAATCATAGGAAATGGTCCCCACACCCCCTTGAACGGAGACCGCCATCAAGGCGGTCCCATTCCGACAAATGACGGTATCAGAGGTCAACGCCGTGATCTCCACCTCGTCCGGCTCTGCGATCACGAACACAAGCGTATCGGAGCATGCGTTTCCGTTCGATCCTTCCATGACCACGACCGCAAAGGATCCTGCACCCGTCTCCATTTCATCCATCACAGCATTCGGGGTGGTTTGTATCGCATTGCCCTGGTCGTCGGTCCAGCTATAGTTCCACGGTCCACCGTTTCCAATGGTACTGATCTCGATGAGACCGTCCATGAGACCATGGCAGGAGACATCCGTGGTCTGTGCCGTGTTGTTCAGGTCATACGTGGTCACCTCCACGCGTCCGATCTGGGTACAGAACCCCGGCACACTGGCGGAGTATTCATACTCCCCGTCCAGGGAGGTCCCTGGGACGAATGTCCCCGAATGCACGTTGCCCAGCGGGTCTATCCATGTTCCCCCCGGATCAGGATCGCCTGCCAGCATGGTGAAGAGGTCGACGCTCGGTCCATAGGAGCAGAAGGAAACACTGGTATCCGGAAGCAGTTCTGAGGGCTGTATCAACAGGACGATGTCGACCGTTGATGTGAGCACGGGAGTTCCATCGTCGGTGCCTTCGAAGGTTACAAAGTGAAACCCCGTATCACCTATAGCTGGGATCACTTCCACTTCGATGAATGCGGTCTGACCGGCGATCGCATTCACCACGTTGAACGTGTTCAGGGTCGGGGCGGACGCGGATGGAACGGTCGTCTGTCCGGGTTCAGGGGAGAGGAAGGTCACGTTCAGGAAAGCCGTTTGACCCACGCACAGCACCAGGGTGTCACATATGCTCTGTCCCGATACCACCGGTGGCACATTACCGGTGGTGATGTCCGTGCTGAAACTGAAATACTGCCCATCCAACCAATCCACGCCATCGTTCAAGCCGAAGGGGCCGTCGTATGCGACCCCAGGCTGATCGAAGCGACCGAACTGCAGGTAATCGATCCCGTTCCCATGGTTGGCTCCGACACTGGCCGGTGTGCCCCCAAAACCATTCGTCCCTTGTGAGGCCGAACCGGTGGTCCATTGCATGTCCTGGTAACAGAAGGATACGTTCGCACCGTTCGGGACCACCGGATCGGAGCCATCCGTGATCACCAACTGAAAGGTGTTCACCTTGTCCGTCATTTCATTGTAGTAACCCACGTTGGTCCAGTTCACATACAAGGCCGTTGGAGTGACCTTGTATTGAACGATGTTGTTCCCCGCGCCCGGGCCGCCGAGGTCCACGTCCGCCCAAAAAGGCGCCACCATGGTGAAGTCGTTGATCGGGAACCCCGTGGAGCTGAATGTCGTGTACCATGTCCCGAAACTGACGTTACCATTGATGTTGATGTATGCCGTATTCCAGAATTGGCCGTAGAGATAGAACTGGAACGGCAGCGTGATCGGTCCGAAACTACCGTCATCATCGCTTTGGAAGCCCGAAGCGTTCCATTGCGAATTATTGTTGATGGTCGTATAGCTCGCGTCTGGCGCGATCCAACAATCACAGGTACCCGACCCACCGCCTTTGGGCTTGCCGGCAGCGACAGGTTTGCTCAACTCCGTTCCAGCATGGACCGAGTGGGCGGGGACGAACTGTGCTTTCCAGGCATCGTAGGTCGCCGCATCGGGAAAGGAAGGTGCCTGTGCGGCGATCTCGATCACATTCAGGAACAGGAAACCGAAGAGGCCGAGGACAGCGCTGCACTTCTTGGGACCCATGCCGATGAACGTGCTCATCCGTTTAGTGACGCGTGGACACTACCGCTGCGGTGCCCGAAGTTCCGCAAATCTCGATGTCACTGAACGCTCCGTCAAGTCCAAGGCTTTGCCGCCTTGGAACACCAACAGACGCGGAGACACGGTTCAACGGACCAGGCTCACCTTGCCGTCGTAGACCACGTCACCGATGTGGGCACCTTCGTGGATCTCGACCATCCACACGTATTCACCGGACGGGCAGAGCTGACTTCCGTTCATGACCCTGCCGGTCCAGGGAATGGAGGCATCGCTCGTACGGAACACTTGACGACCGGTCTTTTCCTCATGGATGACCAGATCGAACTTGACCCCCAGATCACGAAGTGTTTGCGGCATGAACGTATCCTCCACGCCATCTCCGTTCGGTGAAAAAGTAGCTGGTGCACCGAGGGTATAGTCCCGTTCGATGTGGATCTCTCGCTCGTACTTGTCCACGCATCCCTTTTCGTTCATGACCGAAAGCTTTACCGTGTATGTCCCTTGCTTCCGGAATACATGGTCGGGATGTGCGATCGTGGAGCTATTTCCATCCCCGAAGTCCCAGCGATACGAAACCCCTCCCAATGAACGGTTCTCAAAGTGGACCGACGGAATGTGACCTTCGAACTCCTGCTTGCTGTAATGGAACTTCGCATCCGGCGCTTCATGGATGACGATGTGCCCAGAACTTGGATTGTTCTTGATGTTGCCCTTGTCCGTACTGGAGACAGACAGCATGACCTCGAACTTTCCGGACTTGGCAAAAAGATGTTCCGGTACCGGCTTGTTCGAGAAACTACCATCCCCGAAGTTCCAGAGATAGATACCTTCCTCTGGCATGTTGCTGACCGAGAAGCGAATGCTCGTACCCGGGCAACCCTCCAAAGCACTGGCCTGGATCGTCAGGCCGTCCACTTCGGTAACATCCTTGGGGGCGTTCCCGACAGGGCCTGTCGGCAAGGTGGAAGGAACGGTCTTTTGTTCGTTCTGGCGGTTGTTCGATCCAGTGTTTCGCTCAGGATCGTCCGACACCTTGCCCGGAACGATAACTTGGCTTTCAGGGGTGCTTTCCACCGGTTCGCTCGCTTCGTCAGCCTCGGCCTTGCGCTCTTCCGCGACCAGGTCCGTGTTCGCCCATGCATCGGACGTCGCTCCGTTGCTTTCCGATCCATTCTGCTCCTTGGGGTCTTCCGGGAGTCGGTCTTCAGGGCCCGCCATGGGAACAAGCTCCGTGGCCGGGGATGAACGATCGGGTCTTGACCCCAGGTACAGGACAGTCCCCGTGATCAGCGCTCCACCCACGAACAGGGCTAAAAGCCCGGAGGAACTCCACCTTCCATGGCCCGACTGACCGTCCAAGGCCTTCTCCAACTGGGCCCAATCCGCCGAGTTATAGGGCACCTCGTACTGGTCCAGGGAGTTCTTGATCTTTTTCTCGAATGCGTCCATCACGTTCAGGATCGACCTTGATTGATCACGTCAGCTTGAATTCCTTTTGGAGCAGCTTCCGCAAATTGTGCTTGGCCTTCGCCAGATTGCTTTTTGATGTGCCAATACTGATCCCCAGGGTATCTGCGATATCCTTGTGGGTCATTTCCTCGAACACATATAGATTGAATACGGTCCGATAAGCCGGAGTGAGCTTTTGCATGGCATTGATCACATCCGCGGGCTTCAGGTCCGGGGCATCGGCGTCGGACTCTTCCGCCAGGGTATCCTCCTGATCGATATCCCCGAAGTCCTCGATCGAACGATCCTCCCCAAGCAGGAGATAGCTGTTCTTGGTCCTTCGGAAATGATCGATGGCCGTATTCACCATGATCCTTCGGATCCAGCCCTCGAAGGAACCGCTGCGATTGAACTTCTCCATACTTCGGAACACCTTGATGAAGCCATCCTGAAGGATGTCCTTCGCCTGGTCCGTGTTCTTCGTATACCGCAGGCATACCGCCATCATCTTGCCATAGAAAAGCTCGTAGACGCGCTGTTGGCTTCTCCGTTCCCCAGCGATGCATCCATCGATGAGTTCTGAGAATCCAGGTCCGGCGCCACCTTCCATCCCAGGCCATGTAGGGCTTAGACGCAATTCGCGCCGAAGGGTTGCCAGTTCTTGTTCGGACATGCGTTCCAGAGGGTCAAGGTAAGGTACGCCTTCGCCGGGTACAAATCGGTCGATCCCGAAAAAGGGGCTGCCTTGCAGCTTTGTACATTCGCGCTCCCGGCCAGAGGACCGGATCAAACGACCAAGATCGAACACCATGAAAGTTACCGTAGTAGGAGCAGGGAACGTAGGCGCGACCTGTGCTGATGCAATTGCCCGTTGGGAATTGGCCAATGAAGTAGTTCTTCTGGATATCAAGGACGGCTTCGCAGAGGGAAAGGCATTGGATATCTGGCAGACCTCTCCCATCAACCTGTTCGATACACGTCCCGTGGGTAGCACAAGCGATTATTCCAAGACGGCTGGAAGCGATGTGGTGGTCATTACGAGCGGATTGCCGAGAAAGCCGGGAATGAGCCGCGATGATCTGATCGCCACGAATGCGGCGATCGTGAAGAGCGTGACCGAGAATGTGGTGAAGAGCTCTCCTGAGGCCATCATCATCGTGGTGAGCAATCCCCTTGATGTGATGACCTACTGTGCCTACCTGAACAGCAATTTTCCCAGCAGCCGGGTGTTCGGCATGGCAGGCATCCTGGATACGGCACGTTACCGTGCGTTCCTGGCGGAGGCATTGGATGTAAGCCCCAAGGATATCCAGGCTGTGCTCATGGGTGGTCATGGGGATACGATGGTCCCCCTGCCGCGTTACACGACCGTCGGTGGCATTCCGGTCACCGAGCTGATCGAAAAGGACAAGCTGGATGCGATCGTGGAGCGGACCAAGAAAGGGGGTGGTGAGATCGTGAACCTCCTTGGTACCAGTGCATGGTACGCTCCTGGGACCGCGGCAGCCCAGATGGTGGAGGCGATCGTTCGGGACCAGCGTCGGGTATTCCCGGTGTGTGCCTGGCTCGATGGGGAGTACGGTCTGAAGAACATTTACCTCGGTATTCCGGTGGTGCTCGGGAAGAACGGCATCGAACGGATCATCGAGCTCCAGCTGGACAAGGACGAGACGGAACTGCTCCACGCCAGCGCCAAAGCCGTACGCGAGGTGATGGACGTACTGGACAAGATGAGCGTTTCCGCCTGATCGGAGGGAACAGGATGATAGCCCCCGCGCCTCGGCCTGGGGGCTATTTTCTTACATGGTCCCTGTTTCTTACTGGCGGTTTCAGCGAAGTACCAACTTCGATACGTGGACTGCTCCGTTCCTGCTGCGTGCAAGGACCAGATACGTCCCTGCGGCCAATCCGCTGCGCTCCACCCAGGTGCGGGCGCTGGTCATTGGACCTGTTCGCAGTGATCGGCCCGTCGCGTCCATGATCACGTATTCACCTGGTACCGTATTCCCCTCCAGGAGGAGAAAGAACCCATCGTCCGCTGGATTGGGTGTGATGATCAGTTCGAACTGATTGAACTCCTGTTCCTGGACGGAGACATTTACATTCCTCCAGAACCCAAGTCCGCCCCTGTAGTTACCGGTCACCGCATCAAGGAGCCCGTCCCCATCCAGGTCGTTCAGTGCGATCCCGCTGCGGTATCCTTCCTTGATGCCCTGGAACGTGCTGTCCGTCTGCGTGAAAATGCCGTTCAGATTACCATCGATATCCTGGTAATGGTAGATCCATCCGGATTCAGATCCGACCAGGAGCTCGCGTTCCCCGTTGCCGTTCATGAACACGAACGGTTTGCTGTAGCCGGAGACGTTATACTGATAGCCCAACCATTCGGTCACGACCACCATGCCCAGGGAGTCGTTCTCGAGCACCCATTCCGGTTGGTTCACGCTGCCATTGTTCCGATAGTAATTGATGTTCCCGTTCCGCTCGCCGATCACCAGGTCGAGGAGCTGGTCACCATCCATGTCGAACAGCTGGGGTGTGGCGAATTGGCCTACGTCGATCGCGGTACCGTTCTGGGTTGGAACGTTCACCGTGGTCAGTTGGAACGAGGCCACCGGACCGGTGCTTACGTTCTCATAATAATGCAACTTGCCCTGTAGGTCGCCGATGTACATGTCGAGGTCGCCATCTCCATCCACATCGCCCCAAGTGGGATGCATGGAATTGCCGATACCACTGGTGCTCAGGTCCATATAGTCCTCTTCCACCAGCTCGAAGACCGGGTCGGTCGCAGTCCCAATGTTCTGGAACAAGGCCAATTTACAGGGATAGTCCCCTCCGCTCTGATAGTATCCGTGGTTCGAGATGATCAGGTCCATCAGCCCGTCCCCATTGTGGTCGAAGAAGTGTGGGCTGGCCCCTTCGCCTACATCGATCATGTCGGTCTGGAACTGGTCAGGACGTTGGAACTCGAAGTTCGGCACTTCATCGGTCCCGGTGTTGCGATAGTACCAGATGCTCTCGTAGTTCTGGCACAGGCTCGTTCCGTTAGGGCTTACCAGCAGGTCCCGCTTCCCATCGTCGTCAACATCCTCATAAAAGGCTCCGGGAAAGATCGGGAGCTGCACAGGGGTGTCATAGGACGGGAACAGACTATCCTGTCCGGTCATTAGCGCATTGTCCACCGTGCCCCCATTGAACAAGGCGTTCAATGTATTGAAGGAGACATCGCCGAGGATCAATTCCTGCACCGCGTCACCATCCAGATCGATGAGCAGGTTGGTTGAGCCGACATGGGCCGCAGCACGTTCCTCAGGGAACGGTCCCTCGCTGCCCTGACGCAGGCGATCGGCAGCGGTGAGCCGCGCGATCTCCTGTGGGAACTCCGGGGAGGGTACATTGAAATTGCAGGGGTCGTTGAGCTCGACCGAATTATTGTTCAGGTTCTCCGAGAAATAGCCCCAACAACGGTTGCGCACTTCGAAAACAAGGCTATCGCATGTCCCGTAGAGCTCCATGCTCAAGTTCTTATGGTATTCGACGAACGCCCCGAATATGCTGAACGTCACGACATCCAGATCACCGTCCTGATCGATGTCCCCGATGCCTGGAAGGTCGATCTGCGTGACATAGAGGTTGGCATCCGTAGGTACGTAATTGGATCGCACCAGTGTATCCACCAGCTCGAAGTCGAGCACCATGCCCGCACTGATGTTCTTGTACACCGCGAACCCTCCGGTGGAATAGGTGAACAGGTCTTCCTTGCCATCGCAGTTGTAATCCGCCAGCAACGCCCAATGCCGCAACTTGCGAAAAACAGGGTGTTCACTGATGGCTTGATCATAGTGGTAGTTCTCCCCACCATCGTTGATCAAGGCGATCACTTCGTTGCCGGAGCGATCGAACACGAACAGGTCCTTCCGGCCATCCAGGTCCAGGTCGGTGTTCGAGAACTGGCAGAAATTGGCGCCACCGGCCCAGGCCAGATCGAGCTGTGCTCCCGAGGAAAGGACCGGAATGCTCTGATCATGCTGGAGATCGAACTGGGCCGAAGCTGTGCTGATCAAGAAAACCGCGGTCATGCACCAAGCCGCTCTCCTGATCGTTGAGGACAACCCTGACGCGCTCCGTTGAAGGTAGCTGTTCCGCTCCATGTTCAAAGGTTCGTTCCTCGCAAAGGTAGGCGCAAGCCATGCATGCTTTTTGCCCTGCTCCAAAGCGCTCTATGGAGGACGCGGTTCGGCATGAACAAGCTGCCTATATTTGCCGCTCTTTTGAAAAATCCCCTCGGTCATGCAGAATAGAGGAGCGCTCTGGGTATTCACCATCCTACTGGCGCTGGCTTGTCTTTGGCAGTTGTCGTTCTCCTTTTTTACGAGCGGTGTGGAGCGGAAAGCCACCGAGGTAGCTGTGTTCCAAATGGACTCCGCATTGGCGGTCCCCGGTAACGAGGGCCTGGACGCGGATTCGCTGAAGCTCGAATTCGAGAACAAGTACCTCCGGGACAACAGTGAAGAGCAGATCTATCCGGTGTTCGGGTACACCTACAGGGAGTGCAAGGAGAAGGAGATCAACCTGGGTCTGGACCTGAAAGGAGGGATGGCCGTGACCTTGGAGGTCAGCATCCCTGAACTGGTGGTGAACCTCAGCGAGAACAGTCAAGACGAGACCTTTCGATCGGCCATCTCCAATGCGCGCGATCGGATGACCTCCAGCGATGAGGATTTCATCTCGCTCTTCCGCCAGGAATGGGACAAGCTGGACCCGAATGCCAAAATGGCCGCGGTCTTCCACAGCGCGGACAAGAAGGAGATGTTCCCGCGCGAAGCCGATAACGACGGCATCGTGGAGGCCCTTCGCAGGGAGGCTCGAGCGGCCATCAACAACACGGAGAAGATCCTTCGCACACGGATCGACAAATTCGGTGTGGCGCAGCCCAGTATCCAGAAGCAGCAGTTCAGTGGGCGCATCCAGATCGAATTACCGGGCGTCAAGGACAAGGAACGTGTCCGCAAAGTGCTGCAGAGCACGGCTAATCTGGAGTTCTGGGAGACTTACGACAACGCGGATGTGTATCCGCTCCTGGAAAGCGCGAACCAACGTCTGCGTGCACTTGCTTCACCGAAGGACACCAGCGCATCGATCCTGGAGGAGGACCTCGCTGAGGATATTTTAACGGACACTACCATCGTGGCCCAGGAAACGGACAGTCTGGTCCAGGACAGCGTTGCGGCCGAGGACGAGGTGCTGGGTTCCTTGGAGGATGAGGACCCACTGGCTGCCGACGATACGCTTGCACAGGCGGATTTTGCCAAGGAGAACCCCCTGTTCGCCAAGCTTACTCCCTCTGTGTTCGCCGGGCAGGGTGGGGGCTATCGCTTGTCCCAGGGGCCTGCCGTAGGGAATGCCCGGGTGAGCGACACTGCTTCGGTCTCCAGGACCCTGCGCCAGGCGGGAGTGAGGGACATTTTTCCCAAGGACCTGAAATTCCTGTGGGGGGCCAAACCCATCGAAGGCACCGATGTGATGACCCTGTACGCCATGAAGGTGCCTCGCGGCGGTAAACCCAAACTGGATGGTTCCGCCATCACCGATGCCGCTCAGGATTTCGATATGAAAGGGGATGTGGAGGTCCGCATGCAAATGGACTCCGAAGGAGCTCAGACCTGGAAGGTCATGACGGGTGATAATGTGGGACGCTCCATTGCCATCGTTCTGGACCAACTGGTCTATTCCGCACCGACGGTCATTTCCGAGATCGGAGGCGGACGTTCCAGCATCAGTATGGGTACCGGCAAGATCGATGAACAGATCCAGGAGGCCGAGGACCTGGCCAATATCCTGAAGGCGGGTGCCCTTCCAGCTCCCGCACGCATCATCGATGAAACGGTCGTTGGACCCTCGCTTGGCAAGGACAACGTGAACCAGGGTGTCACCTCCTTCGCTGTGGCCCTGTTGATGGTGATGGCCTATATGGTCCTTTACTACGCGGGTGCGGGTTGGGTGGCCGTCGTCGCATTGCTGGTGAACCTCTTCGTGCTCGTGGGGTCCCTGGCTTCGCTGCAGGCGTCGCTCACGTTGCCCGGTATTGCCGGTATCGTACTTACCATGGGTATGGCCGTGGATGCCAACGTGCTCATAGATGAACGAGTGCGGGAGGAACTGCGTGCAGGCCGCATGATCAAATCAGCCGTCGACCTGGGTTACAAAGGGGCCTTGTCGGCGATCATCGATTCGAACGTGACCACCTTCGTGACGGCCGTGATCCTCTACGTTTTCGGAACGGGCCCCATTCGGGGATTCGCGACCACGCTGGGCCTGGGTATCCTGACCTCCCTGTTCACCGCCATCTTCCTTTCCCGCATGATCATCACCCATCGCCTGGAGAAAGGAAAGACCTTGAGCTTCTGGAACAAGTGGAGCAAGAACATCCTGGTGAACGCGAACTACGACTGGATGAGCAAGCGGAAGATCTTCTACGCGATCTCAGCTGTTCTGATCGGTATCGGTGTAGCCTCCATGGTGACCCGCGGGTTCAACCTCGGGGTCGATTTCTCCGGGGGACGTACGTACGTGGTCAAATTCCAAGAGGAAGTGAAGGTCGATGCGGTGAAGGGTGCTCTGGAACCGATGTTCCTGTCTGAAGGAAGGCAGTACACGACCGCGGTGAAAACGTACGGCAGCGCGCGTCAGG
>JAGQVN010000116.1 GCA_020437905.1 Flavobacteriales bacterium | reverse complement strand
ATTCGGTGGCCATCGGTATCATGGGCACCATGGTCACCCCCGGCGCTGGGGGCACCGGGCAGACCTGGGATTTCAGTTCCCTGGCCGGCGGTTCCACCGGTTTCTTCAAGTTCGTGGACCCGGCCGGCACCCTGTTCGCGCACCATTTCCCATCGGCCACCGTGTGCGGCGTCAGCTGGGAGAATGCCTACTCCTACTACGAACAGCAGAGCGGAGCGCTCAACACGGTCGGTCTGGGCACCCTGGTGGCCCAGCCCCCTCCCAACGACACCGTGCTCTCCATCTATTCCGATCCAGAGACCGTGGTGGAGCTGCCCTTCGCATACAACGACATGTTCACCGATGCCATCGCAGGCAACGATGTGGCCTTGAACATCCCCTTTGCCTTCACTGGAACCTTGAGCGTGGAAGCGGATGGGAACGGCACGCTCATTACCCCGGCCGGGACCTTCACCGATGTGGTCCGCTACCACATGACCGGCACCAAGACCGGGGCCACCACGACCACACGCGATCAGTACGTGTGGATGAGCGCCAGCCACCGCTTCTGGTTGATGCTCACGGAGACCACCACCGCAGCCGGCTTCCCGAGCGAGCTCACGTGGTGGGCCACCAACCCGGTGGATCAATCGGTCGGGATCGTCGCACAGGAACAGGAAGTCACCATGCGCCTGCTGGGCAATGTGGCCGATGCAGCGCGCCTGCAGCTCCAGGTCAGCACCCCGATCACGGCGGACATCCACGTCTTCGATCTGACCGGCAAGCAGGTGCTGGCCACCGGCCCCAGGTCGCTTTCCGGTACCGCGGTCATCGAGCTTCCTGAATTGCAGCAGGGCATGTACCTCCTGCATGTCGAAGGCCAGGGCAACAGCTGGACGGAACGCTTCATCGTCCGATAGCCTCCGACCCTTTTCAAGGCCGGTCACCGCATCCCGTCGGTGGCCGGCCTTGCTGTTCCACGATCCGGGATCGATCGATATCCTGCGGGCCAGAGGTGCTGCACTTCCCTGCCGAGCGGGGGTACCGAGCCCCCCCGCTCCGGATCCTCGGTCCGCTCACGATGCCCGTGACGACCCGGCCGCACGAACGATCGGTTGTTCATCCATTCTGCCAGCGCAACACTGGATCAACACAGGGGTAATCTGAAGGTCCGTGTTTTGCACAAGATCAATCGCGTTATCCATGGGCGATGTACGAAAACGGGAGGTGGACCTGGTCGTGCTTTCCGATGTGCACCTGGGCACCTACGGGTCCCGTTCCCAGGAACTGCTCAACTACCTCAAGACCATCCGGCCACGCACACTGGTGCTCAACGGCGACATCATCGATGTGTGGCAGTTCAGCAAGCGCTATTTCCCGACCGCCCACATGAAGGTGATCAAATGCATCATCTCCATGCTGGCCAAGGGGACCGAGGTGTATTACGTGACGGGCAACCACGATGAGCTCTTCCGCAAGTTCGTGGGGGTGGAGGTGGGTGGTCTGCGGATCGTGAACAAGGTCGTGCTGGAACTGCACGGCAAGCGTGCCTGGATCTTCCACGGGGATGTGTTCGATGTGACCATGAAGCACAGTCGCTGGCTCGCCAAATTGGGCGGAAAGGGCTACGACCTCCTGATCCAGCTGAATACCCTGGTGAACTGGGTGAGCGAACGGACCGGTGGGGGGCGCATCTCCATGTCGCGGAAGATCAAGAACAGTGTGAAGAGCGCCGTGAAGTACATCAATGACTTCGAAGGGACCGCCGCCGCCATCGCCATGGATAACCACTACGATCAGGTGATCTGCGGCCACATCCATCAACCGGCCATGCGCCGCATCCAGGACGGGACCGGCCGATCCGTGGTCTACCTGAACTCCGGCGACTGGATCGAGAACCTGACCGCTTTGGAATACCACGATGCGCACTGGCAACTCTACCGCTACGCGGAGGACCCCATCGCCCAGGGCCTGGACCCAGGGACCTATGAGGATGAGGATGCGCTGCACAAGGCCGGGTCGCCCAGCAAAGCGCTCTTTGCCGAATTGGTCACCGAGCTGACCATGAACACCTCCACCTGACACCGGATCAGTGAAGGTCCTCTACGCCATACAAGGAACGGGTAACGGTCATCTGTGCCGCGCCATGGAATTGGTGCCGGCCTTCCGTGCGGTGGCTGATGTGCATGTGCTTGTCAGTGGGCATCAGAGCCAGCTTCGGCTTCCCTTCCCGGTGGAGTACCAGTGCACCGGCCT
>JAGQVN010000115.1 GCA_020437905.1 Flavobacteriales bacterium | reverse complement strand
GACAGAGGTCACAGGCGATGGACCCGGTATTGCTCTGGCTGGAACCCGCCGGACAGGCCAGGCAGCTGGTGGCCGCAGTGACCGGGTTGAAGTAGCCCGCCGGGCAGTCCGCACAGGCCGCGTTGCCGGTGGTGCTGCTGAAGGTCCCTGCCGGGCAATCGGTACAAGCGGTCGATCCGGTGGAGCCGCTGAAGGTTCCCGCCGGGCAGAGGCTGCAGGACGTGGCCGCGGTGACAGCGCTGAAGGAACCCGCCGGACAAGCCGTACAGGCCACCGAGCCTGTCTGGTCACTGAAGCTACCCGCCGGACAATCCGTGCAGGAAGTGGCACCGGTGCTCGGGTTGAAGGTACCCGCAGCACAGGCCGTGCAGGACGTGGAGGCCAAGGTGGCGCTGAAGGACCCCGCAGCGCAAGGAGTGCAGGAAGTGGCACCCGTCGTGGCGTTGAACGTGCCGGCAGCGCAGGGATCACAGGAGGTCTGTCCGGAAAGTGCGCTGAAGAAACCGGCTGCACAGGGAAGGGACTGAATGCCATCGGGACAATAGGTGCCCGGCGGACAGATCGTACATCCGGTGATCACCGTGTTGGCGCCGATCACCGTGGTCTGCTGGAAATAGCCCGGATCGCAGTTGCAGGTCGTGGTGCTGAAGTTGGCCAGGCCGTCCACGGCCAGGGGGCACACGTCGCAGGCGTCGCCGATGCCGTCCAGGTCGCTGTCCTCCTGGAGCGGGTTGTTATCGTTCGGGCAGTTGTCGCAGAGATCACCGAAGCCATCCGCATCGAAGTCCTCCTGGAAGGGATTGCTCAAGCCGGGGCAGTTGTCCACGCAGTCGATGGTGCCGTCCGAATCCGCATCCACATCAGGGTTGCCGCAGCCGCAGGTGCCGGGTGCGATCTTGTTCGGGTCGTTCGGGCAGCCGTCATTCGCATCGCAGGTGCCGTCGTTGTCACTGTCCTCGAATGTGCCCGAGCATGAGCAATTGCTCTGGTACACATCGTTGATCGTGCACACGTTCCCATCGTCACACGCGGTCCCCGGGGTTGCGCTGCCGCCGGCAATGCCTTGACAGTCGACCGTTACGAACTCCAGTTCCACGTGATCGATGGTACCCACATCCTGGCCGACCGCATCACAGATGGAGAAGAACCAGTTTCCATTGGGATCACCGGTGAAGCCGCTCAAGGACTCCTCTGGAGCGAAGGTGCCAGTGAGGTCGTTGACCGCGTCGGTCGTCCATCCACCGGCCAGAGCCGTGGCACCATCCTGGAAAGTGAAACGTCCGCTCGGACAGCTTGCTGTAAAGTCTCCCAGGTTGTTACCACTATCGTTGGAGGTTCCGTCCTGTTGCCGGTTGAGGAACAGGGTGCGTGTTGTGCCGATAGGAGAAGTGAGATACAACCGAAGGTCCCCACGCCAGGTATGTTCCACGCGCACATGCACCTGTTGGAGCAATGCGTTGCCCGGGGCCGTGCCCAACACGGTCGGTAGACCGCTCATCCCGATCCCTACCGTGGCGAACTGGCTGCTTCCGCAACCGTTGTCCGGAATGGCCAGAGCTAGTCCACAGGCACCGTTGCTGGCACAGGTGACCGTGGCATCGAAGCTACCCAGTCCCAGGTTGCAGTTCGGAGCCCCGTTGTTCACCACAGTCACTACGCGTGGCGCACCGATGGTGTACGGTCCGAGCACGTAATTGCCAGTTCCGACATCGTTGTGCACCACGCCGTCCACGTCCGTGGAGATATCCACGTTCAGGCCATCGCCCGTGCCCGTGACATTCACCGCTACGCTGTACGAGTTGGTGGCGCAATCGTTGGTCACCGTGGCAATCGCTGCCGGTAAGGTGCAGTTCAGTGTCCAACTATATGTCTGTCCGACCGTCCATACTTTGTCAGGATTTCCAGTACTGGTATATCTGCATTTGCTGTCGTTGGCCGTTCCGGGAAGACTGGTATTCCAGTTCTCGCTACCGGTCCCGATCAACCGATTGTTAAGGTTGGTCGCGAAGGTGTTGTTCGGGCCGCGAAGACCTACTTCCGGTATGTTGCTCGTCGCACTGTCCGGTGTGCCCCGTGATCCGTACACACATCGTATTTCACTGGTTACCGTGTTCAGTCGGATCTGGAAGTTGAAGTATTCTGACTCATTATATCGTCGCACGTTTCGCCATTGGATGACGATCTCGTTGCCTATAGTCTCCCAGCGTACGTCCCTGGTGTTGAAACCGCTGCGATTGTTCAGGTCCGCTCCGAATGCAGAGATCGCACCCAGGTATGTGTCTGTGTTGCTGAGCGGTGCATAGTTGTTCCCCGCAGGAGCCGAGCCGAATGTGATGAAGCCGTTCGTTGAAACGTACATGGAAGTGTAGGTCGTTCCATCGAATGTGAATGCCGGGATGGTCTGTGCTGAGGAAACGTCATCATCGAAGCTGCCAAGGAAGCCGCCCCAAAGAACAGTGCCTCCATTGATCTCAGAATAACTGCCCGCACTTTGTGCGAAGACATAGTTCGTGGCGACCTGAGCCTGAAGACCTGGTGTGAAGCCGGCAAGTCCGATGGTCAGCCAAAGGAGAGCTACAGTTTGACCACATACGGAGTGGGGTTGGTAGTGCTTCTTCATGTTCGAGGGGTTGGTGGATCGCTGAGGATCGGTCCCGATCGATGGTCAGATGCATTCGCACTCTTTGTCGATGGTTCTCAGCTATTCGTCTGCAATTATTTGCGATTTGTCGAACTTTTGTCAAGCTTGATCGCTGGCTCGTAGAGCCGAAAGCCTTGGTATAACACCGGAAGCGTGATGTAGTAGATCAGCGCCGACATGGTCCGGGGCGGATTTCGGGTATGGATCGATCGACCGGTCATGGGACACGGTCGTGCCGGAAATAGGAGGGGCCGCTCCGGTCACCGGAGCGGCCCTTTTCAGTTGTTCGGTCCCCCTTTAGCGGGTCACGATCAGGCGCCTGGTGAATACCTCGGCGTTCGCGGTCGCCTGCACGGTGTACATCCCTGTCGGAAGCCCTTCGAGGTTCAGCAGGGCGTTCACG
>JAGQVN010000114.1 GCA_020437905.1 Flavobacteriales bacterium | reverse complement strand
TCACGCTCTGTGCGGGCGATCAACTGGTGCTGGATGCCACCGTACCGGGAGGCAGCTACCTCTGGCAGGACGGAAGCACCAACGCCACCTTCAACGTGAGCACTGCTGGCATCTACGACGTGACCGTGACCGCCAACGGATGCAGTGCCAACGACGCCGTCCAAGTGAACTATATCGCTTTGCCGGCTGTCGACCTGGGTCCTGATCAAACCTTGTGTGACGGCCAAAGCACGGTGCTCGATGCGACCCTGCCTGGGGCCACCTACTTATGGCAGGATGGAAGCACCGATCCGACCTACAATGTGAGCACAGCTGGAACCTATTCGGTCCAGGTGCAGACGGGGAGCTGCTCGGCTTCGGACGCGATCACGGTCTCATTCAACCCAGCGCCGGTCGTGGACCTAGGTCCGGACGTTACGGCCTGTACGGGGGATCCGGTGAACTTGTCCCTTTCCATTCCGGGGGCCCTGTTTCTCTGGCAGGATGGAAGCACCGGAAGCAGCTTCGCGCCGGTGGTCTCCGGAACGTACTCAGTTACCGCTACGCTGAACGGCTGCTCGAGTTCGGATGCGATCGACGTGCTGTTCCAGGACCCACCCATGGTGGACTTGGGACCGGATGTGGATCTGTGCCCTGGCAGCTCGGTGGCGCTGGACGCTGCAAACCCTGGAGCCAGCTTTCTCTGGCAGGACGGGTCCACGGGCAGCACCTTGAACGTTTCGAGCGCGGGGAATTACAGCGTCACGGTGACCGTGGGTTCCTGCTCTGCGACCGACGACCTGAACGTTGCGCTGCTCATCGCGCCGCAATTCAACCTCGGGAACGACACGCTCCTGTGCCCGGGGGAACAGGTGCTGCTTGATGTTTCGATCCCCGGTGCTTCAGTGATCTGGCAGGATGGGTCCACCGGATCCCAATTCCTCGTGGATTCACCAGGCATGTATTCAGCCACGGTGACGGGTGCGAGCGGTTGTTCATCCTCGGATGCGATCGAGATCGCTTATGCCAGTCCGGGATCTGTGGACCTGGGCCCCGATCAAAGCGTTTGCGATGGGAATACCGTGCTGTTGGACGCCACACTGCCAGGCGCCACCTATCAGTGGAGCCATGGACCGACCAGCGCAACGACCACGATCACAACGAGCGGGAGCTATTCCGTGGAAGTGCTTCAAGGCGCCTGCAGCGTCACGGACACCGTGGTGGTGGACGTGTTACCAGTACCGTTGGTGGACCTGGGTCCCGATCAACAGCTTTGCGACGGCGAACAACTGCTGCTGGATGCATCGTGGCCCGGAGCCGTGCAAACGTGGTCCACCGGAGCGACCACGGCATTCATCACGGTGGATCAAGCTGCTAGTTACTGGGTTTCTGTCGACCTGAACGGTTGTACCGCTTCCGATACCCTCACCCTGGACATATTGCCCATGCCTAATGTGGACCTTGGCCCTGACCTGGCTTTGTGCCCAGGAGCCTCCGTGCTGTTGGACGCCACTACGCCCGGGGCCACCTACCTCTGGCACGACGGCAGCACCAATGCGACACTGGTAGCCGATGCGGGCAGCATGGTCATGGTGACGGTCGACCTGTCGGGCTGTTCCGCCTCGGATGCCGTGATTGTATCCATGCTGAACGCTCCCGTGGTCGATCTAGGGAACGATACGACCTTGTGCACCGGAGCGACCCTGACACTGACAGCCGGGTCAAGCACGGCGGACCTGCTCTGGTCCGATGGGAGCACCGCGAACGTGATCACGGTGGATGCTCCGGGCATGGTCTGGCTGCAGGCCGAAGCGAACGGATGCTTTTCGAGCGACACGATCGCGGTGGCCTTCGTTGACCCGGGTGTCGTGGACCTGGGAAATGACACGACGGTGTGCGACGATGATGGCTATTTGCTCTCGGTGAACATACCCGGGGCGATGCTCACCTGGCAGGATGGGTCCGGATCCAACACCATGCCCGTGACCGCGAGCGGGACTTATTCCGTGACCGCTGATATCGATGGCTGCGCGACCTATGATGAAGTGACCATCACCATGATCGGACTACCTCTTGCTCCGCTCGGAGATGATCAGGACCTGTGCCCCGGGGACACCTTGGTGCTGATCGCTCCAGGAAACGCGAGTTCATGGGTGTGGTCGGACGGATCGACCGGATCGGAGCTGCTCGTCCTGCAACCTGGTACGTACGGTATCACGGGGTCCATCGAACAGTGCGAATTCGCTGACGCGATCACGATCACCCTTCCACCGCCGGTCCTTGCGGACCTGGGTCCCGACCTATCCTTGTGCGAAGGTGAGAGTGTATTGTTGTCCGTTGATGGCGCATGGACCAGCGTGCTATGGAACACCGGATCATCGGACCCACAGCTGCGCGTACATGCTCCGGGGACATACTGGGTGCAGGTGGATGGACCGTGCTCCGTGGCCACGGACACCCTGGTGATCTTGGAAGCGGACTGTGGGCCTTATGTCTTCGTCCCCAACGCCTTCACGCCTGACCAGGATGGCCTGAACGACGTATTCCTTCCGAGCATCGACGGGACCATCGTGGAGTACGAACTGCTCATCTTCGACCGCTGGGGTGAGCGCATCTTCGAAGCCAACGATCCGACCATTCCCTGGGACGGCAGCTATGCCGGTGTTGCGGCTCCTGACGGCGTGTATGTGTGGGCTATCCGTTACAAAGCCTTCTCGCGGGACGGCGTGCGCTCGGACCGGGCCACCGGGCATGTGAGCCTACTGCGCTGAACCCGGCGCATCAAAGCCTTCTTCCTTCCAGAAGAAGCGACCTTTCGATATCCGATAGTAGGCCAGCAGTTCGTTGCGTTCCACCCGGAGCACGTCCGCATCCTCGATCTCGACCGCATCATAGCTGAAGGACAGGACGACCTGCCCCTGGGCATCCAGTACCCCGGTACCCTCCGGAGCGCTGGCTACGAACAGGCCATGACGGGCATCACTGATCGACGAATAGGTGGCAGGGATCACTTCCTTGCCGGTGCTATCGATGCAGCCCATGCCTTTTGCAGAGCGGACCCTGGCATAGCCGTCGATGAGGTCCCATGCCTGCTCGTACCTGGCCTCCACCACGGGGCGCTTCTCGCGATCGATATAACCCCATTTCGTCTTCTTCTTCACCGGGATAAGCCTTCCAACCCCTCCCACGTCCACGTTCTCGGCAGGCACAATGAAGCGTCCCGTAGTATCAATGAGGCCTCGCTTCCCCTTCAGCTGGACCTTGGCGGCTCCGTTCCTGAACTCACCCCAGCCCATCACCCCCTCGGCAGCCTCGAAACGGACCGGGATGACCCATTGGCCTTGTTTGTTCAAGTATCCGCAGGAATCCCCTCGCACCACCAGGATGGGCATGTCACCGATGGCCCCGACCGCCTTGTGCACTGCGGGCAGCAGTTCATCCCCGAACGGTCCGATGATGCCGAACCGGCCATCCTTGCGGACCCGCGATACGTCATTGGCAAAGCCTTCGATCCAATCGTACTGGAAGGGTACCACGAGCTCCCCGTTGGTATCCACCACCCCGGAAGCACCGTCCTTTTCGACCACTGCCAGCCCTTTGTGGAACGAACTCGCCAGGTCATACTGAAAAGGGATGACCACCCCACCCCTGGCGTTCAGGAAACCGTATTTGCCCTCCTTGGCAGCATAGGCCCTGCCATCCGAGAACTCTCCGATCTCCGCATACACCATCTCGATGGCGATATCCCCATTGTGGTCCACCACGCCCACCTTGCCGGAGCGCTCCACCGTGGCCAGACCCTCCACGAGCTCCTGCACCTCATCATACTGTACGTCTATCACCTCCTTTCCGGACTTGTTGATGGTGCCCACGCGATCCCCGATCCCGACCAATGCCTGCCCCCCCCGGAACGGTTCGACCCAATCATAGATCGCCTTGATGCGTTCGAGCCCATCCCCGTCGATATACCCCCATTTGCCCTGATGCCTGAACGGATGAAGGACCAAACTGGCCGTGTTGTAGTCGGCCATGAGCTCCTCCATGAACGGGTATTCCGGATGCTCCTTCAAGAAGCGGGTAATGGCATCCGCGCTCAGCTGTTTCGTGTATAGCTCATAGAGGACCCTCCAGGCATCCGGAACGTTGTGGTTCGTCGGATGTCCCTTGATGAAGGCGGCGATCTCCGAAGTAGTGCGATGTGGCGTGGACAACCGGTAGATCGCATCCTCAGCCTCCTCCACATAGGCGCTTTCCGGGTTATCCCGAACGAACCGTTCGAATTCTTCCACGGTCCCATTGGATGTGCTTTCGCGAAAGAGCGCCTCCTGCAAACGCGACCTGGCCTCGTACACCTGCTTCGCGTCAGGATAGCGATCCAGGAATGTGCGATAATCGGTGGAACGGTCACCCTCCCGGGCCAGTTGGAAGGCCATGTGATCGCGTATCAGGCGGGCTTCCTCAGCCTGTGCACTGGTATGATGGATGGACAGGAACGCGTCATAGGCATCGATGCTGTTCTCCTGCTTCGCAAGCTCCCAGGCTGCCTGATGCAGTCGTTCCTTCTGTTCCCGGATCGCATTCGCATCCACTCCGACCCTGCCGATGCGCTCCCGCTCCTTCGGAGGTGCAACATCGAACGCGATCTCCGACCGAAGGACCAGCGCATAGGCGGAGTCCAATTGATAGAACGGGTTGTCAGCCCGTCCCGTGATCACGCTCAGTCCGTACCAGGCGGCAGCCGGATGCTTTGCGACCTGTCCAAGGAACAACTGCCGCGCCTTGAAATAGTCGTGAACAGCGAGCGCCTGGAAGGCGTTCTCCAGCTTGCCTGCCATCAGCCAGCCAGGCAGGACAAGCATGAACGAAGCGAGCAACAGCCGGTGCGAATGAGCACGGATCATGCGCGGCCAAATGTAGTTCCCTGTTCCTCCATCAAGTTGGACCTTTGCGCGCTGACACCCACCACCGGTTGTTGATGAGATCCCTGCAGCTGCGACCCGAGGATTGGCTGACGAAGCGCAATGCGCGCTTCGCCCTTCTGCTCGTGGGTCTGCTCACCGTGTGCAGCCTGGCGGTGCTCCGGAACGTGCGGTTCGACTTCGACTTCGAACGATTCTTCCCGACCGACGACCCCGAGCTGGACCGCTACCTGGCGCACCGGGAACGCTTCGGCAGCGACATGGACATGCTCCTGATCGGGCTTCAGCATGGACCCTCCGTGTTCGATAGTGGATTCCTGGAACGGGTCGATTCACTGACCGGTCTGTTGATGGACCATCCGGACATCGAGGTGGTGACCTCGCCGACCAGGGCCTATGAGCCGCGACTGACACCGGTGGGGCTGTTCCAGGTACCCTGGTTGCGCCTGGGGGCCGACAGCCTGCTGCCACTTGACTCGGCCCGGATATGGCGGGATGGAGAGGTTCGGGAGAATTTCTTCAGTGACAAGGGCGACGTGATGCTGATACTGATCCGTACCGCTCCCGAGCTCTCCAAGGCGCGGAGCGATTCGGTGCTCCTGGGGGTCGAACGTTCACTGGCCCGATGCGGGTTCGAGAACGCCCGGTTGGGAGGACGGATCCACGGTCAATATCACTACATCCGGATGATGCAGACCGAATTGTTCCTGTTCTTCGGGATCTCCGTTCTGCTGCTCGCCCTGTTCCTGGCCATCACCTTCCGGACCTGGTGGGGCGTGCTGGTACCCATTGTCGTCGTAGGGCTCACCGTGCTCTGGCAGGTGGCATTGATGACCCTGTTGGGGAAACCGCTCTCGGTGCTCACCATGCTGTTGCCGACCATCCTGTTCGTGGTGGGCATGAGCGACGTGGTCCACCTGCTCGAACGCTACATCGAAGCATTGCGGAACGGTCGCAAGAAGCCTGATGCCCTGGGAGTGGCCATGCGTGAGGTCGGCATGGCGACCTTCCTTACCTCACTGACCACGGCGATCGGATTCCTGACGTTGATCAGCAGTTCCATCCTGCCCATCCGAGAGTTCGGTCTGTACACGGCCATCGGTGTCGGTCTCGCGTTCGTGTTGGCGTACTTGCTGCTGCCTGCGGTCCTGCTCCTGGTCCCCACACCCGTCCCGTTCACCGAACCTACGGCCGATCGCTGGTGGCCCGTGCTTCATGGCATCCACCGGTTCACCATACGTCGTCGCAGGACCATACTCTGGGTCGGCGCTGCGATCGTCCTCCTGAACGTGCTGTTGATCCCCTCGGTCAAGGTGAACAACTACCTGCTGGAGGA
This sequence comes from Flavobacteriales bacterium, assembly GCA_020437905.1. GTDB lineage: Bacteria > Bacteroidota > Bacteroidia > Flavobacteriales_F > PHOS-HE28 > PHOS-HE28. The sequence continues at coordinate 4,457 of JAGQVN010000114.1, read as the reverse complement.
CATCCCCGAGGACGCCCAATTGAAGGAGGACTTCCTGTTCCTTGAGGAACACTTCGGGGGCATCCGACCCTTTGAAATGGAACTGGTGATCACCAATGACAGCGTCACGTTCTGGGACCGCGACGTGTTGGTGGAAGTGGACCGGATCGTCCAGCGCGCACGGACCGACTACGGTGTACACGGTGTGCTTTCACTCCCTTCGCTGGTCTCCCGGGCCTCGCAAGTGTTGAACGGTGGTGACACGACCTTCCGACGTGTTCCCTACGATCAGTTGGAGACCGATCGTGCGGGGCGCATCCTCCGCTCCTTTGCCGGGGCCGACCTGGTCAAGAGCGTGGTCTCCGAAGATGGCAAGCGGAGCCGGATCAGCGGCCGGGTCCGCGATGAAGGTGGGTACATCCACCTGCAAAAGGACGAGCAGCTGATGGCCTTTGTGCGCGATTCGGTGGATACCCGTGACTTCGCGGTCCACATGACCGGCATGGCCTATCTCATCGACCAGAACAACAAGACGCTGAGCCGTCAGCTGATCATGGGCCTTTCCGTGGCCTTTCTGTTGATCTCGGTCATCATGGTCCTGGTGTTCCGAAATTACAAAGTGGCGCTGGTGGCACTGATACCGAACGTGGTCCCGCTGGTGGTGATCGGAGGCCTGATGGGTGCGACCGGGATCGACCTGAAGGTGAGCACGTCCATCATATTCACCATCGCCTTCGGTATTGCAGTGGACGATACCATCCACTTGCTGGGTAAGCTGCGCATCGAGCAGCGCAAGGGCAGGGACCTGTTCATGGCCATGAAACGATCCGCACTATCCGCCGGACGTGCCGTGATCATCACCAGCCTGATGCTCGTCAGCGGCTTTGTGGCGCTGATCGCTTCGGATTTCGCGAGTGCCTTCTATCTGGGGGCTCTGGTGAGCGCAACGTTGCTGGTCGCCGTGGTGACCGACCTGCTCCTGCTACCCGTGCTGGTCTGGTATCTGCTGCCCCGAAAGCGATGAAGGACCTTATCTTCGGTTGGACCGAACCGGAAGACAATGGGAATGGAATTTCTGTGGCCACTTTTCATGATCCTGGCGCTTGTGCTGGCCGGGGCATACATCAGCAAGCGCGCCAAGCGGCGTAAAAGAAAGAAGCGGGCCTCCTGACCCGCTCCCCTGACCGTGCGGTCTTCAGGCTTAGTGCAGGTCCTCGTACATCAGCTTGAACTCATCGTTCTCCATGAACGCGTCCTTGCCGATCTCGATGGTGCTGCGTGCCGAATCCTGCATGCCGGCGGTGTTCAAATGCTCTGCATAGCGGATCAAAGCCATGCGTAGGAGCTTCTGTTGATCTTCGGGCAGGTCCTTGATGTCGCCCATGGATGCCTGGGCCTTGGCAAAGTTCTTCAGGCTTTCCTCCGCGTCGCGTGCCAGGTTGGACTTCAGCTGGCATAGAGCATACATCAACCAGGCCCCGGGATTCTCAGGATAGTAGCCCACCATACGGTCGAAGGCTTGCTTGGCCTTGCTGTACGAGCCCTCCTCGTAGTAATTCTCGCCTTCCTCCATGCCCATCGTGTTCAACTCGGCCCAGAAGTCCTCGTAGTTCGCGAAGTACTCATTGTCCTTGTCCTTCTTCCGATACTTCTCGGCATACTTGAGCGCATCCCGGGACGCCTTCGGATAGTCGGCCTGGTACTTCTCCAACTTGCTCATCTCGTACAGGCACATGCTCATGTACAGGTAAGGCAATGGGTCCTTGCGGGTCTTGTCGTTCAGTGTGTAGCTCTCGGCCTTCCCCATGCACTTCTCGTAGTCCTCATCCACGTACATGACCAGGAGGTCCTCATACACATGCTTCTGAGCGTAGCCGCCCATTGCGAGCAACAGCAGGAGTAGCGTCAACAGGTTCTTCATATCCAAGACGATGTGTTCGGTGAGGAGCAAGAACGATGCCGAAAGTTAATCGGACGGAACGATCGGTGCCACCGCGGTCACTTCAGGCCACGTTCCTGCTGGATGCGTTCCCAGGCCTCCTGTACCTTGAGGAACTTCTCCGAGGCGGCTTTCTGCACGTCCTCACCAAGACCTGCCACCTTATCGGGATGATGTTTCACCGCCATGCGGCGGTAGGCACGCTTCACCTCATCGTCACTTGCCTTGGGGTCGACCTCAAGCACCTTGTACGCATTGTTCAGGTCCGAGGAGCCGAACATGGCGTTGAGCGACCCAAGGTCCTTGTCGCTCACCCCCAGATAATGTGCGATCCTGCGCACCAGGTCCACCTCTGAACGGTCCACTCTACCGTCCGCATGGGCCAATCCGACCAGATAATGCATCAGCTGGATCCGCGCCGCGTGGGTCATATGCTGCCGCACCTGCATGCAGACCTGATGGACGGGGATGTCCTTCTTGAGCACATCGCGAAGGATGAGCAACAGGTCCTTGGCATGGGCCTCACCGAACTGGGCCTTGAAGAATTTCCTGACCATGTCCAGCTCCGAGCGTGTGACACGTCCGTCCGCCTTGATGACCGCCGCACTGAGCACCACCAGACTGAGGGCCATATCGCCGGCGGTGGTGGTGCCTGGTCCGGGTCCGGTACGCGGTCGTTGACCTTGTTCCCCCGAGCCCCTTGCCCCGTCGAAGAGGGCTCCGATGGCAAAGCCAACGAGCCCGCCGATGGGCCCACCGAACGCCCATCCAAGGCCACCTCCGATCCATTTGCTATAGCTCATGCCCTACCAGCTTCCACCCGCACCGCCACCTCCAAAACTTCCTCCGCCGAAGCCCCCGAAGCCACCTCCACCGCTGGATCCGCCACGTCCGATGAAGCCACCCCAATGCCCGGTGTGTCGTCGGTTGGCCTGGCTCATCAACCACCAGGCTGTCCAGAAATCAATATCGTTCACCCGGGCATAGCGTTCCACGCTCTTGCGCCAGGCCCAGATGATGAAAAGCACCAACCCCACGAAGAACATGATCAAGATCCACGGGACCTTCTTCCGGTCATAGCTCGCATGGTCGAATTCCCCCTTTGCGAGCGACATGATCACATCCGTACCCGCATCAAGACCCTTGAAGTACTCTCCTTGCTTGAACCAGGGGATTATCTCCTTGTCCACGATGCGCTTGGCCGTGAGGTCCGGTATCACGCCTTCCAGCCCGTAGCCTGTCGCAATGAATACGTGCCGTTGTCCTGGTGGGCCGGTCGGCTTGATCAGCACGACGACCCCATTGTCCGAACCCTTGGCACCGATCCCCCATTCCTCACCGATCTGGAACGCGAAGTCGGATGGCGGCAGCCCACAGAGCGTATCCACCACCAGCACGAGGATGCGGTTGCTGGTGCGCTGTGCAAAGCGGGTCAGTTTGGTGTTCAAACGCTGCTCCTCGTCCTCGTTGAGCAGATCGGTGAACTCCCAGACCAACTTGATCTGCTCACTGCGCTCAGGAACTGCCGGGATGCACGGTTCCGAAGCAAGCGCTGTCTTGGTCGCGAGCAGGAAGGTGCATGCGAACAAGGCCCGCATCATCGTCCGAAACTGATCTCGTTGGACAGCTCGTTGCGATCGCCTTGTTCGTAGGGAAAATGCTTCCCCAACTTCTCCCCGATCAGTTCCACCGCGTGCACCAGGCCTTCGACCCGTTTGCCAGCAGCGAACTGGATGCGCAATGCGGCCACGACATCGGTCCAGAAGCCTTCAGGCACCGCGGCGTTGATCCCCTGATCTCCGATCACTGCCAGGCGATGGTCCAGGACGCTGATGTATATGAGCACGCCATTGCGAGCTTTGGTCCGTTGCATGCCCAGCTCCTCAAAAACCAAGGCTGCATGCTCCAGGACCTCATCCTCACATCGATCGTCCACATGGATCCGGATCTCCCCGCTCGTGTTCCGTTCCGCCCGAGCAATAGCGGCCTTGACCTGCTCCCTGGCATGGGGTGGCAGGAACTCCGAGGCGCTTCGTGGTTCCCTGTCGTTCCCTTCAGTTCCCATGTGTCCCAATGCTTTGGTCGTTGCCAACGGCTCTACTTTCGCGATCCATGTTCAGCAAGCGCCGGATGACCGGTCCACGTGTGGCATTCCTGCTCCTGGCAGCATTGCATCTGTTCTTCCTGGCATACCTGTACAGCGTTCAAGGGATCCACGCGGACAAGGAGGCCCTGAAATTCACCGGCAGTGCGGAAGCCCTCCTCCGCGGTGACCCGCACGATCTCCTTCACCGGTACCCGACGTACGGCACGTACATCCTGTTCCTGGTCCCCTTCGCTGCGATAGGCAATTACTGGCTCGCTGTAAGCGCACAGGTAATCCTGGGCTTCATCGCAGCATGGCGCCTGAAGCAACTGGTCCTCCGCACCACGGGTTCCGATGTCTGGGCCTGGGTGGCCACCGCAGGTCTGTTGCTCAGTTACCTGGTGCAGACGTGGACCTTGAGCCTGTATTCCGAACCCTTGATGACCTCGCTGG
>JAGQVN010000113.1 GCA_020437905.1 Flavobacteriales bacterium | reverse complement strand
CGCGATCCCACCGATCCGCGCCGTCCTCCCGTGCGTCCTTCATACCCATTGCAAGGCTTGGATAGACATAGCATAGTTTATGAACGCTTCATATGGAATTCACACCACATCGCTTATCTTGTGTGCATAACAGCGGTCCCTGGTGCTGCTCCGAGCCAGGACCAACATGGAATGAACAAGGAACAGCAGCGATGCTGAGGAGCACACCCCATATGCCATACACGGCCCCTGCCCGGGCCGCACGAAAAAGCCCCCGGTGCGCAAACACCGAGGGCCTTGGTTACTTATGTCCCACCTAACTACGACGAAAGATGAACACAAGCTGAAGCAAAGATACCGACCCGGCATGGACCCAGCCACGCACCATGCCTGGCGGTGAGCACCCGGTACCACCAGGTGGGCCGGAAGCGGAAGGCAGCGCCGTACCTGGTACGGTGCGTCTTCCAGGTGCCGAAGGCATGGCAATTTGGACCGGGACGATGCTCCCGGCCGCTATGATGAATAGAACTTTCGACCGATGAACGTGTCAGGCTTTTCCAAATGGTTCCTAACCGGCGTGACCCGAATCGGGATAGCCACATCGGGTCTGGTGACCTGCATGGCAGCGCAAGGTCAGAACCTGGTGCCTAACCCGGGGTTCGAATTGACTGATACGTGCATACACCAACTGAATCTCGGTGGCTTGCAGGATTGGTATAGCGCTTATCTCACCCCCGATCACATGCAAGGCTGCCTGTCTTATGGCGCGGTGAACGGTCTCCCAATGAACGCCTTCACCTATCAGGAACCGTCCGAAGGTGCCTCATGTGTGGGGCTTTTTACCTACCACAAGAACGGCTTCGAGGAACAGCGAGAATGGATCATGGTCCCCTTGCTGGAGCCCATGGTGGTGGGCCAGACCTACTACTGTAGTATGAGGGCGAACGCGGGCTTTGGTGGCAACGCACAATACCCGCAGATATGGCTTGCGAACAGCCATCTTGGGATGCTCTTCACCACCTACGATCGCCACTGGTATTGGGGCGATGCTTACCCGGCACCCTTGAACACTGCGCATGTGTTACGCACTCAGGTGCTAGCCGATACGGTGGGCTGGACCCTGGTGAGCGGCGGTTTTGTAGCGGATAGCGCGTACACCTACCTGATGATCGGCAACTTCTTCAGCAACGCGCTCACCGACACACTCCATTTCGCACCACCGGGTGATCCGTGGGAATGGTTCCCCAGAGGCTATACGCTGATCGATGCAGTATGCGTATCACCAAACCCGATTGGCTGCGAACTGGGGCAAGGCGTGGAAGGGGTGCAGGATGAAAGCGGGATCCTCTTCCCGAACCCGGCGAGCGATCGGTTGTTCATTGCTGGTCGCACCGGTGCAGAATATCAGGTGCTGGATGCGCTGGGCCGTGCCATAGCGCAAGGGAGGGCGCTGAACGAGCAATGGACGGTGGATGTACGTACATGGCCACACGGCGCGTACATCATGCGCTTGGAAACAGCTGGAAGGTTGGAAGTAAGGAAGTTCGTTGTAGCGGATTAGGGAGCATCGCCCCGGTCCTTTCGGTATCAACTAGAAGACGAAAGGACATGAAAACGAAGGTTGTACTTGCACATGCCTTGTGCGGTGTGTGCGTACTTGCGGCGCAGCGCGTCGGAGCGGAAGCCACGGTGCCAGGGAATTTTGGCGGGGTCGGCGACTATTCTGGCTGGAACGGCAACACCGCCATTCCCTTGGAGGTTCGCCACAACGGCAACGACCACATCCAGTGGTTTACTGACAGCATCCAACGGATGCAACTGTACAAGACACAGACCACCTGGCAGATCCAAGACTTCAACAACATCAAACAGAACGGGTATCTGGCCATCAGTGATCAGCCGCTCTTCTTCAGCCAAACGGTTGGTCCGTTCAGCCGGCTGCATCTGGTGGATAGCTGTGACAACAACCCGGTGCACTATGCGCAACAATTCGGGTTCCGTCCTTGGATGAAGAACGGTATCACGTTCACGGGCAATCAGGACCAGAGCTATGTTGGTCAGAAATACAGCGGAACCACCTCTGCGAATGATAGCACGGACATGGTGATCCAATGGAGCGATAACGATGATGAAAGCCCCTGGCCTACCGATCGCTTGCGCTTCCTGTTCACGGATGACTATGACAATACCAACCAGCCAGAGACTGGTGCCCAGAGCATGGAAGGCTTGGAGAGCTTTCGTATATACATACCGAACGACTCGGAAGCTTTTGTTGGTGTAGGCGATTGGTGGAAGGCCACGGTAGCCAATGGTTATTCCATGGTGGATCCAGCTGAGCGCTTCGATGTGCTGGATGGTCGGGTACGTATCCGCCAATTGCCTACCGAGGCACCCATGGATACGGTAGAGAAGGTCGTTGTGGTGAACGAGGATGGTGTGTTGGGATGGCTGGATATGGATGACCTGCCCAGCTCAGGGGCGGACTGTGATTGGGAGTGGGACGACACCAATGAGGTGATCGCTACTGCATACAATGGTGGGCCATCGTGTACTGACGAAGACTGGACGGTTGCCATAGGCATTAGTCCTGGAACGGCCTCCAATGTGGCAAAGCTTCAGGTGGTCCAGTTCTTGGATACGGCTAGTGGTCAGGCGATCAAGGCGGATCTGCACATGAACGAAGGAACCAGCAATTCGGGGGTCTTTGCGCATGTGCGTCCTCAGGCTGGCTTCAATGGAGCAGAAGACGCCATTGGTCTGAGGGCAACCGTTGAAGATGGTGGTGAGAATACCTACGGCGTTCTGACCCGATCTAGCATTTCGTCTGGCACTACGAACTCCGAGGTATTTGGTACAGATGCGCTAGCAACGATCAACGGTCAAGCAACCACTGCATACGGGTTACGTGGTCAAGCCGAAGGATTAGGCACGGTTACTCGAGCATACGGAGTGTATGGGAGTTGCGAAGGAAGTACTACTGCAGGCTGGAAGTATGGTGTTCGTGGTTTTATTCCTTCGACGGCTTCTACGGCTTCAACAGCTTCATACGGAATACACGGTATGGCGAACAACGCCTCGCTCCGTTACGCTGTATACGGCCAAGCTGGAGGGACGGATGACACGAAGGATGCATACGGAGTATATGGCAATGCAGTAAAAGGGAAGAAGCGTTTTGGTGTCTATGGTACGGTAACTGACCAAGACACGGACACCAGCTACACGGCCAACCATTGGGCGGGCTATTTTCTAGGAAAGGTCAGGATCACAGGAAAAGCCTATGTGAACGGAAACATCTGGGTCACTTCAGATGCTGACCTGAAGACGAACGTAGAGGACCTACAGAACGCAACTGACCTGATCGGTCTTCTTGAGCCCAAGCAATATGAAATGCGAACAGCTGATTTTCCGCATCTTGGACTGGCGAACGGCCAACAGTTCGGTTTGATCGCACAGGACGTGCAACAAGTCCTTCCTCAGCTGGTCAGTGCATCGACTACCGCAGCTGTGATCGATTCAATGGGGAACGAGATCCATCCGGATGTGCAGCACTTGTCCATCAACTACATGGGCCTGATCCCACTGTTGCTCAGTGGTGCCAAAGAACAACAAGCGGTCATTGAGGATCTTCAAACCGCGTTGGCCGACCAAGCGCAGCGCCTGGACCAGCTCGAACAAGACCTCGCTTACTGCTGCACCAACCCCGAAGGTACCCTCGACGGCCGCGGCATGCAACAGGACGGCACGGGCAGCGGAAGCCACCTGGAGCAGGGCATGAGCAAGTCCGACGACCGCCTCAGCATTGTGCCCAACCCCTTCCAGGAGCGCACCACGCTGAGCTACCTGTTGGATGCACCCGCCGTGGTGCAGTTGCAGGTCAGTACGGAACAGGGCCTGCACTTGGCGACCCTCCGCAACCAGCAGCATGATGCAGGTGCCTAT
>JAGQVN010000112.1 GCA_020437905.1 Flavobacteriales bacterium | reverse complement strand
TATTTTCGAAAGACAGACCCATTCCACTTCATCCCAACTCCCCCTGTCATGAAGCATCTGCTCCTTTCGTGTTCGCTCCTGATACCGGTGGCATCCATAGCCCAGGAGCCGGTCGCCGATGTAGCCAAAGACCTGCTGGGCCCACGAAGCGTTATCAAGACCAACCTGGTCGGCATCGCGCTGCTTTCGGTGAACGCCAACTACGAGTACAAGACAAGTCCCAAGACCAGCGTGGGATTGTTGGCCGGCTACAAGGTGGAAAGCACCTTCACCTTGGACGCCATTGGCAAGATCGATGGGGAGAACCACACCTATACCGGAGAGATCAGTCCGAAGGGTGCCTTTGCGAACCCATACTTCCGCTTCTACCCGACCGGGGCCCTGACAGGCTTCTATCTGGAAGGCTTTCTGCGTTACTACAACTACACCTACCTGGTGCCCTATGACTACGAGAAGGACGGGCGCGACATCAGCGCCAATTTGGATGGTACGGCGGACGGGTTCGGTGGCGGTCTGGCCCTGGGTGGGCAATTCGCGCTTGCACCCCGCTTCTACCTGGACATCTTCGCAGGCTTTGGCATCGCCAGCGGCAATATGCATGTGGAGACCAACGACCCCAACTTGGACGCCGAGGACTACGCCAAGATCGCCAAGGGGATCGAGGAGAACGCCGAGACGGCCGACGTGCGCGTGATGTTCCTGGGCAACACCTTGGACGGGCTCGTGGCCGGGGCCAACTCGTCCTCTGCCTGGGCGGATATCAAAGGCGAACTATTCCCGATCATCCGGAGCGGCATCTGCCTCGGCTGGGCGTTCTAAGAAGTTCGCTCCAGCGACCCGCCCCGGTACGGTCCAAAGGCCGATCGCGGCGGAGGAAGTACCTTGCCTGAACAAGGCCATGGTCGACCTCCTCGCGCTCAATCGTTCCGGACCGTTCAAACGGATGCAGGCGGAAGACTTGTTGTTCGTGGAATACAAGTGTCCCTCGCACGATGACCGCGCGGGCATCCGCTCTGAGTTGAACTACTTCGCCTTCTGCACCAGCGGGCGGAAAATGTGGCGCAGCATCGAGCAGGAGTATCTGGTGGAAGCGGGCAGTGCCTTGTTCGTGAAAAAAGGGGCGAACATCGTGCACCAGTACTTCGAGGAGGACTACTGTGCTTTGATGGTCTTTCTCTCCGACGACTTCATCCGACGCTTCATGCAGCGCTTTCCCGAGCTGACCAAGAAGAAAGGGGATGGGGAGAGCGACAGCGTGATACCGGTCCAATGGGACGACCACCTGCAAGGTTACGTGAACTCACTGGCCAGTTACTTCAGCTCGCCGGCTTCCCCGAACGAGCAACTGTTGCTCCTGAAGTTCGAGGAGCTGCTGCTCAACATCTTCACCCGGCCGCACCACCGTGCCTTGGCTGGATACCTCGCCAGTTTGAACGACAGCCGCAGCTCTGACCTGCAGCACATCATGGAGGCCAACTACGCCTTCAATTTGAAGCTGGAGGACTTCGCAGAGCTCTGTGGGCTCAGCCTAAGTTCCTTCAAGCGTGCCTTCAGTTCCATGTACGATATGGCCCCGGGCAAATGGCTCAGCGAGAAACGGCTGGATCGTGCCGCACGCCTGTTGCAGGTCACCGACAAACACGTGAACGAGGTGGCCTACGACGTGGGCTTCGAGGAGCCCAGCAGCTTCATTCGGGCCTTCAAGCAGCGCTTCGGTACCACGCCGCTGCGCTACCGCACCGCACCCGCATAGCGGTGCTTTTTTGGGCCCTTGGCCCGATCCGTCGATCATCTGGACCGATGCGCCTATCCCCAGGGGGTGGGATGCAGGCACTTTTGCCCTCGTCAAACGAACCAAACACCCCAAGACCAATGGAAACGCAGACCAAGACCATGAACGGATTCGACCTGGAGGCCATGCACAACACCGTGGGCGCCATCCAGCAGAACAACGCCATCGCCGCCTTCCAGCTGCGCGCCGAGAACCGCTGGATCACCGGTGGCCACAACCACAGCACGGTGCAGGGCTTCTATGGCGCCTGTCAGGAGGACACCACCCGCGAGGTGCCTTTCGAGTTCACATGCGATGAACCCTTCGTACTGCTCGGTACCAACAAGGGCGCGAACCCGGCGGAGGTGCTCCTTTACGGCCTGCTGGCCTGCATGAGCACCACCATGGTGATGTTGGCCGCGGCCCAGGGCATCGAAGTGGAAGGCGTTACCAGTCGCGTGGAGGGGGATGTGGACCTCCGTGGCTTTCTGGGCCTGGATCCCGAAGTGCCCAAGGAGTTCAGCCAGCTGCGGATCGTCTTCGACATCCCTGGCGCAACCGCGGATCAGAAGGCCATGCTCATTCAACTGGCACAGCGCTCTCCCGTGTTCAACACCGTCACCCGGCCAGTGGATGTGCAGGTGAGCGCCGCCTGATCACGGACCGATACACGACACGAAGCCGCTCCATTCGGAGTGGCTTCGTGCGTTCTTGTGTTCCTTGGCTTTGCTCGCCTCCGGCTGCTTGACCCGTGAACTTCGATACCTTGCTCCGACCCATGCGCCCCCTGATCGCCATTCTTGCCACCACCGTGTGGGTCTCCGTGAATGAGTTCGTTCGCAACCAGTTGGTGCTGGCTGACCACTGGGTGGAGCAATATGCGGGCATGGGTCTCACGTTTCCTGCTGAGCCACAGAATGGCGCGGTCTGGGGCCTGTGGGCTTTGTGCTTCGCCGTGATCGCCTACTTCATCTCCAAGGATGGTGGCCTTCTACGCGCTGGGCTGCTGCTCTGGTCCATCGGATTTGTGCTCATGTGGATCGTGATCGGCAACATGGCCGTGCTTCCATTCTCCATCCTTCCGGTGGCGATCCCCTGGAGCCTCATTGAAGCGTTCGGGGCCGTGTGGATCATGAAGCGTATCGCGTCCTGATCACCTGCGTTGGGCGGTACGGCCCATGATCAAGCAGTACTGGAGATGACGCAGGTATATTTGGTCCAACCCGTACCTGACATCATGCAAAACGTTCACCGGTGCCACATCCTTGTCAGCCTGCTCGTGATCGGCAGCGCGATCGACCTTTGCGCCCAAGCACCGACCTTTTCGTGGGCGAGGACCATCGGGTCCACCGGCAACGACGTCATCAAAGCACTGGACACGGACGCCAACGGGAACATTTACGCGCTTGGGGACTTCAGTGGTACGGTGGACTTCGATCCCGGTCCGGGCGTGTTCGAGATGACAGCGGTGAACGCCAGTTCGTTCGTGCTGAAACTGGACCCGAACGGGGACTTCCTCTGGGCCCGTGCCTTCAGTGCTTCGGTGAACTCCTTCAGCGCGAACGATATCAGCGTGGATCCCGCAGGGCATGCCTGGATCATCGGCACCTTCGCCGGTACCATGGACATCGATCCCGGGACGCCCGTGGTGAACATCACCTCCGATGGGGGTACCGACGTGTTCTTCGTGCGCCTGGACCCCAACGGCACGCGCATGCGCTACGGCCGGGGTGGTGGCCCCAACGATGACACCGGGAACAGTATTGTCGCGGACGATCAGGGCAATGCTTACATGACCGGTCGTGTGTGGCAGGGTGCGGTGTTCGAATCGGCCCCCCATTCCACCAGCGATGTCGTCTCAGGGTTCAATGCACCCGATGTGTTCGTCCTGAAGTTGCCGCCCACGGGCGACTTCGAGTGGTACGACAACCTGGGCGGGTTCTTCTGGGATGAGGGCAACGCCATCACCTTGGATGCGCAAGGCAACGTGCTTGTTGCTGGCACGCTGTCCGGCCCGTCGGATTTCGGGCAGGGCAACCCGAACATCCTTCCGGGTGACGGCACCAAGGACATCTTCGTTTGCAAGCTGAGCAACAGTGGCGTGATCACCTGGGTCCGTTCGGTGGTGCCGGGCCAGGAGGACATTGCATACGACATTGCCACGGACGCGCTCGGCGATGTGTACACCACAGGCACCTTCTATTCCATAGTGGACTTCGATCCCGGACCGGGTGTCAACGCGTTGGATACGCAGGGCCCGCGCCTGAGCTTCATCCAAAAGCTGGATGCTGCTGGCGACTTTGTCTGGGCTGGCATGCTGAACTCCACGAACAACAACAGTAGCTGGGGTGTGCATATCGATGCGGAGGGGGAAGTCTGGTGCACAGGTACGTTCCAGGCTACGACCGACTTCGATCTCGGGCCGGGCACTGCGAACCTCATCTCCAACGGAGGTGGTCAGGATGGTTTTCTGCAGCACCTGGATGCCAACGGCAACTACCTCTGGGCGGGTGCCGTCAGTGGCAGTGGCATCGACCAGGGGCTCGCTGTGACCACGAGTGTTTCGGGTGCCCTGCTGCTCGGTGGCTTCTTTCAGGACACGGCGGACCTGGATCCCGGCACAGGTGTTTCGAATGCCACCAGCGCTGGCACACGGGATGGATTCCTGGTGGAATTGGACGCTGATATCAATACGGAAGTGCACGCGGTGGGAAGCGATGCGCCGCTGCGCCTCTGGCCCAATCCGAGCCAGGGTACTTTCCATATCGATCTGCATGGGATCACGTCCACCGCGCCGTTCCAGGTGTCTCTCGTCGATGCCTTGGGCAAGCGGGTGCCTGCACCGACAAGGGCTTTGTTCACCTCCGGTTTCGTAACCGTTGTTCTCGACGAAGAGGTTGCGCCGGGGGTGTATGCCGTGCAGATCCTGGCCGGTACGGACCAGTGGGTGGAACGGCTGGTGGTGGAGTAGGACCGGTTTTCCCGTGCCCATCAAGCTGGTCGACCGCATGCGCGAGTACCTGCGGCTCCTGTGCAAGGGCTACACCGCCAAGGAGATCGGCCACCTCATGGGCGTAAGCCCCAGCACCCTCCGCGAGTGGCGCGCACGCATCTTCAAGCGCTACTGCATCCGCGGGCAGGTGCCCCTGGTGCTATGGGCGCGGGAAAATGGGTTAGGGTAGAAGGACTGCCTTGGACTTCAGTTTGAGTTCAGCAGTTGCCCGTTCCCACTTAGCTTTCAGCTATGGACAACCGGGAGGCTTGTATCAGGAACCTAGATGTCCTCTGGGACCGGTTTCTGACTGCGCGGGCAGCGTTTCCATACTACCGGTCTTCAGACATTGGTAAGACAGAGAAGAGGTCGGCGCTATTCTACAGGAAACGCAATAAGGATCTCAGGCTCACCTTTCCGACTTCGATCGATGAGCAGGATGTCCGGCACTTGAATGATGTTGGCTATTGGATCAATCTGAGCCTGATCATCGGAGCTTTCGCGATCCTTGAAAGCCATGGGTTTCTAGAGAAGATCGACCATGAAAGGGTCGGGGCAGAGGATGTCGAACTACTCCGACGTTTGCGCAGGGTCTTCGCTCATACGAATGGGAGGTATAACTCAGAGGACAATGATGAGCGAAGACTGTTCGAATCCATCGTGAGGCGCTATCAGCCACGACAGGTCGACCCGATCAGGTTCAACCTTCAGATAGATGAGGTGCTGACACCCATGATGAGAGGTATCAAGGAATACGTGCTGGCCTCATCCTAATGGATGACCCGAACGAGGGCAGAGGGTAAGGCCACTGGAAGATGCGCGGCGACAGGGCAACTACTCCATAAAGAGCTTGACAGCGTCATCCTGCCCAACGGCACGGAAGACATAGATCCCCTGTGCCAGACCTGGTGCGGCTACCTGGCTGGAGCCAACAGGCAGGAACTGGTCCAGCACCAAACGCCCGAGCGCATCGAACGCCTGTAATTGGATCGGAGAGTTGGTCACATCCACCAAGAGCGAAGCCCCTTGTTGGTGGATGTGCCAATTGCCAGCTCCACCTTCATTGACCGAACCGATGTAGAAGGTGATGGAATCGGAACATGCGAAGGCATCTGATATAACGAGGTGGTGGTATCCGGGGGAAAGTTGTGCGAGCGTGTCGATGTCGACCACGGATTGGCCATTGAGCCAGCCGGAGTAGGGTGCGTACCCGGCTCCGGTGGTCAGAATGGCGAGACCATTGTTCTGACCATTACTGGCAGATTGTGTTTCCACATCCAAGGAAAGACCATCACACAC
>JAGQVN010000111.1 GCA_020437905.1 Flavobacteriales bacterium | reverse complement strand
TCCGCCACCGAACGCTACCTGCAGGCCGGCCGCGATGCAGAGACCTTTGCGGTCACCACCGATCGGTTCAGAACTTTGCAGGGTGCCCTGCATTGCCTGGTGACCGACTGTGCAGTTTCGGGCTTGGAAACCACCCCTGACGAACCCACCTTGTTCGCCGACCCATGAACACCGACCTCCAGCAGCTGCAGGAAAGCCTGTGCAAAGCACTGTGCGGCGAGGTGCGCGTGGTGCCCAAAAGCAAGGACATGGCCATGGTGCTCACGCCATTCGAATTCGCCGATGGGGATGCCTACCAGCTCTACCTCACCGAACTGCCCGGTGGCCTGCTGCGCCTGAGCGACATGGGGCATACCCTCATGCACCTCAGCTACCGGAATGACACGGATAAATTCCGGAACGGCACCCGGGCGAAACTGCTGGAGCGCATCATGGCCGAGACGGATGTGGCCGAGGACGATGGTGCCTTCTATGTGGACACCTCACCCGGCGAGCTGGCTCCTGCCATCTGGCGCCTGTCCAAAGCCATGGTGCAGGTCAACGACCTCACCTTCCTGAACCGGGAACGTGCCGAAAGCACCTTCTACGAGGACCTCCATGAACAACTGTTGCGACTGGTGCCTGAGGACCAGGTGCAGCGCAACTACATCCATGAGGCACTGGAGGATGCGGCCAACTACCCGATCGATTACCGCATCGAAGGGAAGCATGCACCTCTATTCATCTTCGGTATCGCGAACAAGGACAAGGCCCAGCTGGTCACCATCATCCTGGAGCGCCTGAAGCGCCACAAGGCCGACTACGAGTCGCTCTTGATCTTCGCCGACCAAGGCAGCCTGCCCCGCCCGGTGCTTGCCCGCCTGAGCAATGTGGGTGGTGAGCAGATCGCCAGCCTCGACGCCCAGGACGACATCGAGTGGAAGATCGCGCGTAAGCGGGCCTGACCCGTGCCTGCTCTACGTAGTGCCCAACGACCACGGCTGTCCGCGTTATAGCGCCATAGTCAAAAAGAAAGCTCACCCTGAGCGCGCTGATCTGACGGGAAGCGGGGTGAGCGTGTTGCTCCAAAGGTAAGGTGCCAGAACTGCGCGCACCCTCTCAGCCCATCCGCAACGACCAGATATCCCGTGCCTGCTTCGCAAGCTGCTTCTGTCGCTTGGAGATCTGTTCCTCTCCCCACTCAGAGTAGTGCTCCGCGATCGCCCGCGTGATCCCGAACGTGCTGGCCTCATACAGCCCTCGCTTCTCCGCGTAGATCTTCGACCCGGCATCCTTGTTCCTTGATGCCTCCAACAAGGTCAGGTTCCCCAGCCTGTAGACGCACCTTTCATAGACGTCATCATCGACGCCCCAGTCCTCGACCGCCGACCTGGGCATGACGTGCTCGATGGACATGCTTTCGCCAAAAGGATCCACCTCCGTTTGGTGCTTCCTCCGTTCCACTGAGGCTAGCAGGTAACGGACGATCTTGTTGTTCCTGGAGGTGTCCTTGAACGCTACGTTCGAGAAGGTCGTCTCAAAACTCTCATCGTCCGGATAGACCTCCTGTAACCAGCTGGTGGCGAACTGTTTCTCCTTGTGGATGCGCAACGCAGCATCGTTGTACACCCGGTCCTGCTCGTTCGGGTTCAACCCGCCGATCACGTTGTAGCGCAAGGAGATCACACTGCAGGCCTCCAGCACATTCTGGAACCCGGCCTTGTCCAAGGACTCGTAGGCGGACATCAGCAAGGGAAGCTGCTGGCGAACTTGGAACATCCGCAACTCTTCCAAGTGGTGCTGTGTGGTCCGGTCGTCCTTCCAGAGCTCGTCCTCGGGGTTGCGCAATGCCATGAACAGATCGGCCGTGCGACGCAGGTCCCGCAGCAGTTCAAAGGCTTCGCCCTTGTGCCGGATGTGCTTGCGGATCACCTTGAACAGCTCGTTCTTGCGGACGTTCTTCCGGCGGCTGTTCCAATAGACCCTCAGGAACTCCTCGAACCGCTGATCGCCGAGCGTGCTCATCACCTGCGCCCACAGCTCTTCGATCTCGCGCATCTCGGAAGTGTGGCTGCCTTCTGCGTCCACCACGGAGAACAAGTAGTTCTTCAGCAGGTCGGCTGCGGAGAGCTGCACACCCCGTGCGTTCAGCGTCTCGAACACCTTGAAGGCGTTCAGGTCATCCCCGACGGTGATCACCGTGAACACCAGCTTGTCCACAATGGTGTCCACGAGCCCGGCCAAGGCCTCTCCGGTGCTGTATTCCCTGCGCAGTCGGTCGTGGAACCAGTTGAAGCACTGCCGCATCAGCTTCTCCGACGCGTTCGTGTTGCGGATCTTCAGCTGGTCCAGCGGCACTAGGTAGGTCCGATAGTAGTCGTCGTTGTTCCGGTTCAGCTGCAGCTTGTTGGTGGCAACGAGGGTCACCGGGTCCAGGTAGCCGATATAGGAACTCCGCAGCGCATCCATGCGCTGCTTGTTGCGTTCCGGGTCCACCCCGTCATCGATCAACCCTTGCAGGCTTTTCAGGACGGCCAGGATCAGGATGCTCAAGGTGGTAAGCCGCTGCTGCCCATCGATCACCTTGAACACCTTGTTGTTCTCGGTCTGTAGCACCAGGTAGCCCATGTAGTGCCCGGGCTCTTCACCACGCAGCACGGACTGGATGTCCTGCCAGAGGTCGTCCCACTGCTCCGACGTCCAGGAGTAATCCCGCTGGAACTTGGGGATCAGATAGGTGAGCCCGTTCCCGAACAGTTGCCGGTAGGTGTTGCTCTTGGTATCCTGGATGCCGGTCATGGTCGATGTTCCTGCAAAGCTACCCTCAGGCATGCATCCACCCCTCCCCCTCCATCCTCGCCCCCCCCAACGCCGCCAAGGTCTCGAGCAGGGCCTCCATTTCCTTCAGGCGCTTGGGGGTGCGCTTGCCTTTGAAGTGGCCGGCGATGGTGGCCACGTCCCCGGGGGCGGGCAGGGCGGTGAGCACTTCGCGCAGCGCT
>JAGQVN010000110.1 GCA_020437905.1 Flavobacteriales bacterium | reverse complement strand
CGCCTGTCCGATGGCCCCCAAGCCGACGAGGCAGACAGCAAGGCGGGCTTCCCGGTACGCCATGTAGTCCAAGATACTGCCAATATAAAAGCCCCGCCTGTACCGGACAGGCGGGGCTTCTCGATCTCTTTGGGTCAGCGAATGACCACGCTGCCTGTCACGATCTTTTCCGCACTCCGCACTTGGATCACATACTTCCCAGGCGTGAGCGGACCGACATCGATGTCCATGGAGCCATCCTTGGACATGCCGCCATCCGCCTGTCGGGCGAACACCTCGCGGCCGGTCATGTCGAAGAGGCGCACATCGACCTGAACAGCTTCGAAGATGACGTGGAGCACGTTGTCGGCCGGGTTCGGCCATACACGCACTCCGTTCTCTACGATCGCATCGTTGATCCCGGTGCTCAACACGTTCACCACGGTCTCAACGCGCGGGCTGCTGCAATCCACCTTGAAGGATTCCACCTCCCAATCATAGAAGAAGTAGTAGTACTCCAAGGTGTTGCCTCCCGTCACGTTCGTGCCTGTGATCGCACCCATGGTGCCCAGTGCATAGGGGTAGGTCGGGTTGCTGCCCAAGCCATCACGCCAGAGCTGCGGGTTATTGCTGATGGCACGCAAGCCATACTCACCCGCCACAGGAACTTCGAAATCAAGCTGCACGCGGCTCTCACCGTCGGGGATGGTAAAAGTTCCCTGCACCACCACGGCATTGCCATTGTTCCGATCGACCAGGGCGATGTCACGGTCACCCGCACCGTTCGCATCCACCTTCACCGACTTGATGGTCATTGGCTCGTAGGCCTCAAAGACCAGGTAGAAACCATCGTTGGTGTGGTGCACCCCTGTCGTCGTGATGTCGGTGCGCCCTCCGAAAGCCACGTCGCCGCCGAAGACGTTCTCATCGGACGCCCAAAAGCTTGTGCTCGTGTTCAGGAACGGAGTGGTGAAGCTATTCCCCGTTCCGACCTCATTGCCTCCGGTGGCTGCATCGTACCAGACGACGTTGCTCCCGGTGGCGCTGATATCGGCAGTGCCGGGAACAGGGATGCTAGCTCCCGTGGTGGTAGGCGCCGCTGGGATGGTGAGCACATCGACCACGATATCATTGGACGTGAAGGTCCCGCAAACGCCGTCCACGCTTACCGAATAAGTACCCGCCTGGTCCACCGTAATGCTTTGAGTGGTCTCGTTGGTGCTCCACAAGTAATTCGAAGCACTGGAGCTGGTCAGCACTACACTACCACCATCGCAGAAGATCAGATCCCCGCCCGCCTCGGCGGTAGGTGTTTCATCCGGGTCCTGGACCACGCTGACCATGGCCTGGCCGGTGCAACCGGTGCCATCATCAATGACCACGGAATACGATCCACCCTGGGTCACATCGATGCTTTGGCTGGTCTCGTTGGTGCTCCACAAGTAGTTGAAGCCCGGGTTGGCGGTAAGGGTCACCGCAGGACCTCCGGTGCAAACGACCAGGTCACCACTGGCTGTGATGCTCGCCGTCGGTGAGATGCAAACGCCTTCCAGGACGGAGATCGACTGATCGGCCGGGATGTTCGTGTAGTGCTCCACCAGGCCGCTGGGCCAGCGGATCACCAACGAATCCACGGTGGTGTGCACGCCAAGGCCGAAGTGGCACGTGCTCGTGTTGTTGATGCCATAGCTCTCACCGGAGCGGACCTCACGAACCTGCACCCCCCATGGTCCATAGATCAGGACCTTGCCACCGATCGCTTCCGGGTTGCTTTGAACACCCTGGAGGTTCACGTTCAACCAGTGGTTGCCGTTCGGGGTGTTCATCCAAAGGCGATCGGGAAAGCTGGGGTCACCGTCCACGTATCCATCACCATAGCTGGCGTAAACATCCTCAAAGCCATCCCCGTTCAGATCGCCAAAGGCGAAGCTGTGCATGTCCTTGGCCGCTGGGAACAAGTTGTTGATCTGCGTAAACGTGCCGTCGCCATTGCCCTTGAAATAGAGGTCGGCACTTCCGGTCATGATGTCGAGGAAGCCATCGTTATCGAGGTCGCGGAAAAGGCCCTGCAGGAAGAAGCCGGTCGAATTCTCCAGGCCACTGCCAGCGGTGACGTTGGTGTAGAAGCCATTGCCATCGTTCTCGAACAACATCAGCGACGTGCTGTGGGTCGTGCTGAACACGTCCAGATCACCGTCGTTGTCGTAGTCCCCGAAATCGGTGGTCCATACCTGCTCCCGGTTCTGCAGGCCATAGAGGAGAGCCTGATCGGTGTAGTTGCCGTTGCCGTCGTTCACGAACAGGCGGTCCCAACGACGCGGGTCGGCCGGGTCGTTCACGCCCTGACGGCAGTGACTGATGTGCAGATCGATGTCCCCATCATCGTCGAAATCCGTGAACACACTGGCGTAGTTGCCGCTCATGTCCGAGGATGGGTTCGTGGTCCAATCGATGAACGTGGCATCGTAGGGCAGGTTGCCGGCACCATCGTTGATCCAGATGTTGTTCGGGCCCACATCGTTGCATGCATAGAGATCGATCCAGCTATCCCCGTCCATATCAGCAGCGCTGACGCCCTGGTGGAAGATGTTCGGGCCGTTCAGGTTGACCAGGTTGTAGACACCGCGCGAATCGATCTTCAGGAAGCGTGTTACGGACACTCCGCTCATGATGTCCTTGTGGCCGCTCTTGTCCACATCGGCGATCGCCCAGCCCCACTGGTTGCTGTTGTCCACCTGCCCATAATCGAAGGTGGTGAAGGTGTGATCAGGGTTTTGGTAGAGGATATAGACGTGCTTGCTCATGTCCAGCTGAACGATGTCGTCCAGTCCGTCCATGTCCATGTCCACCACAGCCATGCACCCCCCACTGCTTGCCGTGTTGGACAACATGGAAGAGGCGTTGGTGAAGCTGGGTTGGGCCATCAGGCCGCCGGCGAAGAGCAGCATGGAGGCTGCCCCGAGGTAGTTAAGTTGCATGTTCTGTTAAAGATCTAAGGGGTCATTCTTCTTGCAGGCGATCGAAAGTACGGGATCCCTGGCTCACGACGGGTCATTCTTGACGGTCCGATCGGGATCCTTCCGGGGGTACCGGCATGCCATTACGCACCGCGGTCTGTCGACGGATGCTCTCCTGATGGATCGCGTTCATAAAGGCCTCGATGAAGTCCTTGCCAGCTCCCAGCCCGGTTCCCAGCTTGTACTGGGCTTCCATGATGGCCTCCCAGCGTTCGGGTTGCAGAATGGCGACCCGGTGATCCCGCTTGTATTCCCCGATGCGTTCGACGATGTCCATGCGTGTGGCCAACTTCTGCATGATATCCCCATCCAACTGGTCGATCAGGTCGCGCAGTTCCTCCAGGACGTCGCGGACCAGGCCGCTGGGTGAGGCCGCCGGGAAGACCAGGCCTTCGACGATGCGTTGCAGGTGCTCGGGAAGCACCTGCTGGTCCCGGTCGCTCCACGCGTTGGGCGGATCGCAGTGGGTCTCGATCATGAGCCCACTGAAGTTCAGATCAAGGGCCTGCTGGCAGACCCTACCGATCAGCTCTGTGCTGCCCGCGATGTGGCTGGGGTCGCACAACACCTCCAGTTCGGGATAGCTGGCCTTCAGCCGAATGGGAAATTCCCACATGGGTTGGTTCCGGTAAGGCGTCGGCCCCGACCAGCTGAACCCACGATGCACGGCGGCCAGCTTGTTGATACCAGCATGGAAAAGCCTTTCCAAGGCACCGATCCAGAGCTCGAGATCGGGGTTGATCGGATTCTTGACCAGCACAGGGATGTCCACCCCTCTCAAGGAGTCGGCTATGGCTTGCACGCTGAAGGGGTTCGGGGTCGTGCGCGCTCCGATCCAGAGGATGTCGACACCAGCCTTCAGGGAGGCCTCCACATGCTCCGGCGTAGCCACTTCCGTAGCGACCTTCAAACCGGTGGCTTCACGCGCTTCAGCGAGCCATTCCAACGCCACCGCACCGGCGCCTTCGAACGTACCCGGGCGCGTGCGCGGTTTCCATACTCCGGCGCGCAGGACGTTCACATTGGGACATGACCGCACGATACCCTGCGCCGTACCAAGGACCTGCTCAGGGCTTTCCGCACTGCACGGGCCAGCGATCAGGAGCGGACGTTCCAACCCCAACCCCCACTTGGAACAAGGCAATGTGGCCAACGGTGCTCGTTCAGGTGCCATGCTTCGCAAAAGTAGACCCCGGAATGCGGTCCTTTGTTCGGTCCGGAACTACCAACGGATCGCCAGTTTCCCCATGGTGCCACCTGCTGCCAACCGCTCATGGGCCCTGGGAAGGTCGCTGAAAAGAAGTTCGGCTTCCACATGCGGCTTTAATTCCCCGTTCCGCGCAGCTTCGACCACTTCGCCCAAACAGCGGGCCATGAGCTGCGGACGATGGTCCCCGAGCTTCAACATGTTCACGCCGATGATGCTCTTGCTCTTCATCATGAGGAAGATCGGAAGGATGAGCCCCATGCGCCAGACGAAAGCAAGCGTCCCGGACCCGCTTCGTTCCGCACCTCCAAAAAGCACCACGGAACCGCCACTTCCCAGCAGACGCATGTCCTTCTTGAAGGTGCTACCGGCCACCGCGTTGAAGCTCACGTCCAACCTTTCCTGACCCAGGAGGCCGGCCAGCTGTGCGTATGGGTCTCCGGCTTTGCGGTCGATCACATACTGAGCACCCATCGCTTTCAAGTGCTTCCTCTTTTCAGGACCTCCCGCGATCGCATAGACCGTGCATCCGCTGCGCAGGGCAAGTTGAACAAGCAACTGACCTACACCACCTGCAGCACTGTGCACCAAGACGCGCATTCCCGGTAGCAAGCGCACCGCGTATCGGGACATGTACCAAGCCGTACATCCCTGGGTGCCCAAGCTTAGCGCTGTGCCCAGCGGCATGTCTTCCGGAATGGGTTGAACAGCGCGATGGTCGGAGCAGGCCTTTTCCGCGTAGCCCCCGAAGCGTGTAAGGGCAAGCACGCGCTTTCCCATCAGGTCCGGTGGCACATCCATACCGTGTCCAACCACACGACCGACCACTTCATAGCCGATGATGCTGGGCAGTGGCGGTGCTTCCCGGTAGAGCCCCCGGGCCGCCATTACATCCGCATAGTTCAAACCGAAGCCTTCGATATCGAGCAGTACTTGATGCTCCCTCGGTTCCGGGTCGGTGGCCTCCTCCAGGCGAAAGGCCTTCTCCGGAGGACCGTGCTCGCGCAATACCCAGGCCTTCATGCTAATTCACTGTGGAACATGCCGCGAAGATGGGCAGGAAGTCCAGCACAGATCAAGGACCCTCCAGCATGGCCTCAAAATCCACCACGCACTGCCTGGTGTTCAGCAGATCGTCCTCCCCACCGATGCACTTGAACAAGTGCTCGAACTGGGGATGTTCACGACGGAACACAGCGCTTGCCGAAGCTTCGTCCTCGGTGAAAACGGCCGGCACAATGGGGCTGTTCAGCTCCCGGCTCATGTACGAACGCAGGCCTTTATCGATCATGGTCACATCGGTACTATCACTCCACATACGCAGGTGCGCCAGTCCGTTCTCATAATAACAGACCGCACCCTGGGTCATCAGGCGCAAGGGAACATGATCGGGCTCCAGGATGCGGAACAGCAGTTCGTTCACCTTGAAGCCCCAGATCTCGCTGCAAGGCACCCGCTCTTTCTTCTTTTCCTCTTCTTGTTGGAAGTCCAACACGTAGCGCCCCATGTGGATGCCCACCTCCTGGAACACGCCCAGCGTATCACCCTTGCCCTGAACGAGATCGTCGTACGTCGCAAAAACCACCCCACGACCCTGACCATGGGTCAGTGCTGAGCAGCCCAGAGCGACCAGTAGGAGATGGGCGCGCATGGTGGTGAAGGTAGCCTTCGTCCGTGATCGATCCGCGGCACGGACCGTCCTGGCTATTCACGATCACCGGTGGAGAAGAGCACATGGTCATTCCACCTTTTCCTCCTGAGCACCAGTACCTTGACAATTCCACCAATTCCTGAAGGACCATGAACATGAAAATTCTACTCGCAACGGGGGCGGCCACCGTGGTCGGCTTCCTGGTCGGTTGGCTGCTGTTCGGCCTGCTGCTGATGGGCTGGTACGAGTCGCAGACCATCATGTACGAAGGGCTGCACAAAGCGATCCCGGACATGGGCATCCTCTTCGCAGCCCACATTCCCTGGGCCTTGATGCTGGCCTACGCACTGGACAAGATGGGTGCTCGCAGTTTGATGGGCGGCATGTTACCCGCAGCGATCATCAGTGCGCTGGCGATCCTGAGCATGGACCTGTTCATGAGCTCCATGATGAACCTGTGGCACAGCCCGCTGGTGATCGTGGTGGATACCGTCGCCAATGCGGTCTGGGGTGGCTTGATGGGCATGGCTGCCGGCTGGGTGCTGGGCCGCGGCGAGAACGCATCCGCAGCATGAACAATTGACCTTTGATCTGCTGAGGAAGGGAACCCCGGCCATTGGTCGGGGTTCCTTGCTTGTATGGACCCCTTTGCACCCTTGGCGCCATTGCGGTGAACTCCACACGGTCATTGCGAGCGCAGCGAAGCAACAGCTATACGCTTTCCAAAAAAAGAACGGCCCACCGAAGCAGGCCGCCCTCTTTTTCGCCGATCTGTCATCCCGGTCTCCGCGCCGGGATCGCGAAACGCCTGGTTCACTTCACCTTCACCGCCTTTTTCACCACCGGCCGGCCATCCGCAAAGAGGCTCACGTAGTACATGCCCGGCGCCAGGTCCTGCGTATCCCAGGTCATGCTGTAGGCACCTGCATCATGCTGCTGGTTGCGGAGTGTGGCCAGGTGCAGG
>JAGQVN010000109.1 GCA_020437905.1 Flavobacteriales bacterium | reverse complement strand
GTCCGTGGGGCACACGATCACCTCTGCTCCCAATGCTTTCAGGGCATCGACCTTCTCCTTGCTCTGCTTGTCGGTGGTGGTGAAGATGCACTTGTAGCCTTTGATCACCGCCGCGATCGCCAGGCCCATCCCGGTGTTGCCGCTGGTGCCCTCGATGATGGTGCCGCCCGGCTTCAGCAGCCCGGCCTTCTCGGCGTCCTCGATCATCTTCAAGGCCATGCGGTCCTTGATCGAGTTGCCGGGGTTGAAGGTCTCCACCTTGGCCAGGACGATCGCCTGGATGTCCGAGACCGTACGGTTCAACTTCACCAGCGGTGTGTTCCCGATGGTCGACAGGATGTTCTCGTGGATCTTCATGGTGTACCCGATCGGTGGTCAAAGTTATTGGAAGCGCACGGCCTGTGCCGGAGCGATGCGGCTTACGAGCAGCGTGGGCAGGACCAGGAACAGGATGCAGACCAACAAGGTCCCGGCGTTCAACGCCAGGATCGGCAGGGGGCTCAGGTCCACCGGCACTTCGCTGAGGTAATAGCTTTCCACGGGCAGCCGCACGAGCCCGGTATGGCGCTGAACGAGCAACAGCAGCAGGCCCAGCAGGTTGCCCAGCACCAGACCGATCAACAGGATGTAGGCCCCGTTCAGGAGGAAGATCCGTTGAACGGTCCCGTTGGAGGCCCCCAGGGCTTTCAGCACGCCGATCATCCGTGTCCGTTCCAGGATGATGATCAGCAGGGCCGAGATCATGTTGATCACCGCCACCAGCACCATCAGGATGATGATCACCACCACGTTGGTGTCCAGCAGTTCCAACCAGGCGAAGATCTCCGGATGGCGCTCCTTCACCGTGGTGGTCCTCAGGTCCGGGTCCAGGTATTTGGTGTAGATCAGGTCGTCCATGGCCTCGAGGTCCGCGAAGCGTTCCAGGGCCACTTCGAAGCCACCGGTGTAGCGGTCGTGGCTACCTCCGCTTCCACCGCGTTCCACCACCAGACTATCGACGATCAACTCCCCGCCACCCTGGCTGTGGATGGGCGCGAACCGCACACCTGCTGCGGAGAGCCGCACCCAGGCCGTATCCGGCAGGGTGCGATCGTCGTCGTGCACCACCAGGCTCAGCTCAACGGGCGCATCCGGCATCAGCGGGACCTGATGGGGTCCCGGTCCATGGAACTCGTGGCCCGGCCATTCGAAGTCGTACACGCGATCGCCACCGAAGGCCAGACCTTCGACCTGCACCGTGCCGTTCACCACGGTGTCAGCCACGCGGATCTCCGCCTGCAAACCCCACTGCGAGAACCGCTGGATGTGCCCGATGGCGATCAGGACCAGCTGTTCATCGACCTGTTCGAGCCCGGTCCGGTAGATGCCGACCACGCTGAACTTCCTCGGACGGATCTCCTCGCGTCCCTTGATCAGGTAGATCGTGATGGGGTCGCCGATGCCGATGCGCAGGCGATCCGCCAGATATTTGGAAAGAAGGACCTCGTTCCGGAGCTCCGTGCTCCGCACATCGGGCATGCGCCCTTCGAGCAGATGCCGGCTGAAGTAGCTCGTATCCGCATCCGGACCGATGCCCTTGACGATGACGCCTTGGATGTCGGTGCCCGTCTCGATGATGCCCGGTTTGGTGGCGTAGATCTGAACGTGTGCGATGCCCGGTTCATGGGCAAGGTCCGGAAGGAAGGACCGCTCCCGTTCGGTCCGGGGGGTCTCCTTCGGATCGGTCATGCCGATGGAGGTGATCTGGATGTGTCCTCCGGCACCGATCACCTTGGCACGGATCTCGCGCTGGAACCCACGTGTCACCGCCACGGTGACGATCATGACCGCCATTCCCAGGATGATCCCTACTATCGCAATGGAAACGATGGGCCGTGACAGGCGATCCCGCCGGTCCTGGTCCGAGAAGATCCGACGAGCAATGAAATGGGCGAACGACAAGTTCCTGACCGCAGGCTGGTGCATGGCGAAGATAGCCTTGCTCCAGGGCCTGATGGCCTCCTCGAGCGTGTTGCAGGCACAAAGCCCGCCCGGTGCGCCGGTGCCTGCCGGCGAAGTGCGGGTGGGGGCGGAGCGGACCGCGGAATACCTGCCACTGCTCAAGGACAAGCGGGTGGCGGTGGTCACCAACCAGACCGGAACGATCGGACGCACGCACCTCGTGGATTCGCTGCTTTCACTCGGTGTTCAGGTCACCAAGGTCTTCGCGCCGGAACACGGCTTCCGAGGCGATCGGGATGCCGGTGAGCACGTGAAGGATGGCGTGGACCAGCGCTCCGGCCTGCCGGTGGTCTCGCTGTATGGGAACAACAAGAAACCGAGCCCGGAGCAGCTCCCCGGGGTCCAAGTCGTGGTCTTCGACATCCAGGACGTGGGGGTGCGCTTCTATACCTACCTCAGCACGCTGCATCTGGTCATGGAGGCCTGCGCGGAAGCGGGGATCCCTCTGGTCGTGCTCGATCGCCCGAACCCCAACGGCTTCTTCGTGGATGGGCCGGTGCTCGACATGGGGCACCGTTCCTTCGTGGGCATGCACCCGATCCCGCTGGTGCACGGTATGACCCTGGGTGAGCTGGCCGGCATGATCAACGGGGAAAAATGGTTGGCGGGAGGCGTTCGCTGTGAGCTGACCGTGATCCCCTGCGCGGGCTACGATCACCGCATGGCCTATGTGCTGCCCATCAAGCCCTCACCGAACCTGCCGAACATGTCCGCGGTCTACCTCTATCCCTCGCTGGGCCTCTTCGAGGGGACCGTGGTAAGCGTGGGCCGTGGGACCGACAAGCCCTTTCAGTGCATCGGACATCCCGGTGCCAAGGTGGGGTCCTATGCCTTTTCGCCCAGGCCGATGCCCGGTGCCAAGGACCCACCATACAAGGGGGATGTCTGCACGGGATTGGACCTCAGTGAATACGGTGACTTCCATTCCAAATTGATGCCTCGTCTATCCCTGCATTGGCTGATCGGCTTTTATGCGCAGTATCCAAGCAAGGAGCGCTTCTTCAATGCCTTCTTCGACAAGCTGGCCGGGGGACCCACCTTGCGGGAGCAGGTGCAGGCCGGATGGGATGAAGAACGGATCCGCCTTTCCTGGCGTCCTGGGCTCCAGGCCTTCATGCAGCTGCGCCAGCGGTATCTGCTGTACGACGACTTTCTCTAGCACCAGGTGCGGGCTGGGCCTCCCGGATGAGGGTCCAATGATCTCGGCCGAGCGCAACCGAATGAGTGTCTGCAGATGACGCAACTGGACCGTTGGCGTTCTGATCCGCTTACGGCAGCATCGCGTTGTCCGCAATTGGATCAGGCTTCGCAGCTCGGCTGGAAGCTGGATGGATCGGATCCCAAGATCACCGCTTTGCTCCGCAGATGCCGAAAACGCGCAGATGAAATACAAGCGTTCGATCACACGGCGCGCCCACCAAACAAAAGCCCCGGCCATGCGGCCGGGGCTTTTCTGTTCACGGTCCTTCGACCGATCGGGTCTTACTTGTTGATCACCAGGCGCTCGCTCCAGGTGAGCGTGCCTGCGGTGACGTTCACGGTGTACATACCCGTGCTGAGGCCGTTCTCCAGCTCAATGGCTCCGTAGAAGGAACCGAACTGGGCAGGCACCACGCGGGTCATGACACGCTTGCCGAACACATCGTACATGTCAATGGTCACCGTCTCGACATCCTCGGGGATCTCGTTCAGGCTCATGTACAGTTGCTCGCCGTTGTTCGGGTTCGGGAACATGCTGAAGGCACCTTCCACATCGTTACCCATGCGGCTGCTGGCAGCAGCAGGCGGCACGGTGATGATCACCTTACAGCTGTCACCCCAGTCGCACCAGGTGGCTCCGTTGTCGAAGCTGGCGCGCACGAGCACATCGTAGGTCTTGCCGTCCTCCAGCGGAGTGGTGACCCAGTTGAGCACGCGGCTGGAGTTGTTGCTGGCGATGTTGCGCACGAAGCCCTCGGCGAAGATGCGGAAGCTGAACTGGTACTTGTTCGCTCCCACCACCGGGTAGGCGGTCACCTTGTCGGATCCACCGAACACCGCAGGGTGCGGAGTAGCGATATCGCCGCAGCTGAAGTTCGGGCTGTTCGGGTCGTCGATCAACTTGGTCTCCGGGCAGGTGGGCAGCACCGAAGGCATGATGAAGCGACAGGCCGGGCCGAACTCGCTGTACACACCGTTCACACGGCTACGCACACGCACGTTCAACAGCTGATCGAAGGGGATCGGTGCTGTGACCATGGTGTTGATGCGCAGGTGGCAGGCGCGGGTGGCGCTGGGCGGGCCGTAACCACCCGAAGTGGCATGGCTGCGGAACATCCGGCGGTTGAAGCCGGTGTTGTGGTCGAAGAACCAGAACTGGTAACCGTCGTCGGTCTGGTCGCCCACACCCCACTCGGCAGAAACAGCCGGGTTGGCACTGGCCACGATGAAGTCCGTGGGCTGCCAATCCTCCTTGTCGCAATCGGCGAAGATCAGGCGGTCCGCACCAATGGGCACGCAGAAGGGGAAGTTCTGGAGCGTTTCGTCGTCGTAGTCTCCCGAATCCCACTTGTCGATGATGCGATCACCGTTCTCGTTCAGCAGGCGGTAACCACCGATGCCGAATCCGCAGCAGAGGCCATCTCCTGCGACATCAAAGAAGGTCAGCACATAGCAGCCGTCCAGCAGGCAGCAGGTCTCCTGGTACTCGGTGAAATCGTTGTAACTGCCGGCTCCAGTGCACACGGGGGTGCTCAGGCCAAAGGGCACGATCTCCCAGCTGGTCTCATTTGCCCAGTCATCGGTCAGGAAGTTCACGGTCACCTCGTTGTCCGTGCAGCTCGGTGAAGCATTGCCTTCGCATGCGACCTCCAACTGAATGTCCCCTTCCTCGGCGCTGAAGCCCCAGATGTGGATGGTATAGGTCTCACCAAGTACACTGGGCCAGGTAACGAAGCTCCACGGATCGGCTGGGAAGGCGAAATCATCATTCCCATCCACGCATACGAAGGCACCGCAGGTTCCGGTGTACACATGCATCTTCGTGTCGAAGTTGCTGCCTTCAAGGCTCGCCGTGATGTTACCTCCGCTACCAACTACGGTGTACCATACTCCGCCCGAACCAGTGTTGCTGGTTCCACATGAGGCCAGACGCTCGGGATCGGCGGCTGCGCCGTAATTGTAACCCAGTGTAATGCTGTTGCAGTTCACGGGGATCGCATTGGCACAGTCGTCGTTCGGCGGCGGTGGGAACAGGGTGGTGAAGTTCACCGGTCCCACCGAGGCGCTGAGGCCATCAATGCCGCAATCCGCACGCAGCCACACGTCGTACTCGGTACCTGCGCTCAGGCCCATCAGGGTATAGGGGTTCGTCGGTGCAGGCACGGTGGTACCCGCGCCGGGCAGGAAGCCAGGAGCGCCGTATTCCACCTCCCATGCCGTCTCCGTGCAACCCACGGTCCAGCTCAGGTCAACCGAGGTCTGTGTCACCGTACCGGCAGCAAAGCCAAGCGGCGAAGGACAGGGGGGTGGAGGCAGGATGGTCACGTCGTAGTCCTCCGTTTCACCCCAGCCCTCGTTATTGCATGGATCGATCCCCAATGGGTTAGCCGGCGACTGCCATACATCCCTGACGCGCATCCGGTGGACACCGGGCAGGGGGTCGCAAGGGATGGAAAGGTTGAACTGCACGGAACTGTTTGCACCAAGTATGGAACCCGCACCGATACGCTCGGCCGGGGTCTCGAACACGCCGTTATCGTCGAAGTCGATCCATACGGCGATGTTCTGAGCCGAAAATGAACCATTGGACACCTCGATGGTGTAGCTCGTACCGGCTTGCAGGTCGGCGGTATGGTTCGGCAGCGTGTTGAAGTAGGTGTAGGCCGGGTTCACCGGTGCGGTACCCGTGTTGTTTGCCAGGGTCGTACCCAGGATCTCCACATTGCTGATCAGGTCACCGGCGGTCTTACCGGTCGTGTAGGTCGGAATGCACAGGCAGTTGGCATAGCTGTCCTGCACCACTTGCAGCGGCGTGCTGCTGCCGGTGCCACCTCCGGGCTCCGTGCAGGTCACATCGCAGTAGTACCAGGTCGTTGCGCTCTGGCTGGTGATCCAGGTAGCAGAGTTCGGTCCGGCCGGACTGTAGGTCACGCCATCCGGGCTGGTGTACCACTGATAGGAAACACCAGAACCTGGGGTGGGGTTGGTAAGGCCCAAGACCACGTCATCATCCCCGCAGACCAGACCACCAGGTCCGGTGGTCGCACCTGGATTCGGTACACCTGCGCAGGGAGGAGGAATGGTCAAGGATGGGATCAGGCACCAGTTTACAAGTGTACCACCATCACCAACGAAATTGTCGGTCACGGTCAAGGTCCAGTTCCCTTCAAAGGGCTCGCCATTGAAGAGGGCCAGCGCTTCATCCGGGATGGCATAGATCCCGGTCAAGGGACACACGCTTCCATAGGAGTTGGATGCTGCATCGTCGAACTCAACAGCAATGTTGTCCTGACTTCCGCACTCGTCGGTGTAAAAGTTCAGGTTCACCGTGGTCGCCGAAGGGCTGGTCAACTCCAGCGAGATGTCACCGCTCCAAGTGTGCGTGATCTGGACCCATACGTTCAGGTCCGTGATCGTCTCGCCGGAAAGCGGTCCGGTCGCGATCACGTCCTGGACCTGCAGGAAGTCAAGCGGGTTGGATATAGGAATGGCAAGCGCCGGGCTGGAGGTGTAGGGACCACAACTCGCACCCGGAGGTGGAATAGCATCCACAAAAAGTACCGAGCTCGAGCCAGTGCCTCCACCCGGTTCGCTGCAGGTCACGTCGCAGTAGAACCAGCTGTCCACAGCAACGGTGGGGCTATATGCCGGAGCATTCGGCCCGACCGGGTTGAAGGTCACGTTGTCCGTGCTCTCGTACCACTGGTAGGTGACACCCGTACCCGACGTGCTGTTCTGCAAACCCAGATTGGCGGTCCCGCCAGCCAGTACACTTGCCGGGCCCGTCGTATTGCCCGGAGTTGGCGTACCTGCACAAGGCACAGCAGCGCTCCAACCGATCGTGATCCGTGGCCGGGTGGTCTGCGTGCCGCTGGCTGTGGTGGTGGCGCACAACGTATTGTTGTTATCATCCCGTGTTGAACGACTTCCATTGAATGCAAGTCCGGTCTGCCAATCCACGAGCGCATTGTTCGACCACGTTGTGGCACTTGAAGCATTTGTGGCTCCATGGCAGATCTGCACCAGGATATTGTCCGTGCCGTTCCAAATGAACGGTGCTCCAAGTGCGAAGGTGTTCGCTCCTGCGACCGGCGTGTAGTCGGTTGGTCCCCACTGCAGGGCGGGTTCCGGCTCGAAGCCAGCTGGCATACTTGCCGTTGCCGTAGTGCCCACATAGACCGAGTACCGCTCGTGCGCGGTGGCGCCGTTAACGCTGGTCACGTTCCACTGGATGTGACTGATGTTGGCTCCGCTGGGAATGCCAGCAGCGGTCAGTTCAGAAGCGAGATACAAATACTGGCCTTTGGCGTTCTCATAGCCATCACCGAAAGGTGTCGGATAGGAAAACGACGTGTTTTGTCCACTGACGGAACCCACAGGGGAATAGGTCTGTGCGCCGGCCGCGGTGACCAGGCCACCCAGGAGGGCGGTCAGGGTCCCCGTTCGGACCAGCGCGCGTAGTGATCGTCTGTTCATGTTTAGGGTTTTGGTTTCTGTTCGTTCAGGTCGGTCGCGGTACCGGGCGGCCACCGGTGGGTAAGGCACGAGGCCTGTATGCAAGGCAGCACGGCCTTTCCACGGGAAAGACCCTGCCGGTCAACTAAGATGTGCGTGTGTTTCTGAAGGTCTTCGGGCGGGGTTTACGGTTCTCGGAACATCTAAGGATCGCACCAAATTAGAAGGTCTTCGACGGACATGCAAGTTTTTGCCGGTGTATCCGCTGTTGTGCACGACGGATGGGTCTATCGCGTCCGACTTCTGCTTCGCACGAAAAAGCCCCGGCCGTTGGGCCGGGGCTTTTCATTCCGTGTCGTTGGCAGGCTTACAGCACGCTGATGCGTTGCAGGTACACCTGCTCGTTCACCGTCACGTTGATCACGTAAATGCCGGTGGCGAAACCATCCAGGTCCAGCACGGTGTTGAACACCTCGCCGCTGTTGTCCTGTTGGGTGGCCATCACGCGCTTGCCGAACAGGTCGAACACCTCCACGCTCACGCGCTGGGTCTCGTCCGTGAGGCCTTCGATCAATAGCCTAACCTGGCCATCACGCACCGGGTTCGGCCATACCTGCATCGCGCTGTTGCTCACCACCTCCAGGTCACGTCCGGCAAATGCCGAAGGCGCGGATACGATGGTCACCGGGCAAACCGGGCCGCAGTAGCCGCTCCACTGGCCGCCCACCAGGGCTTCCACGCTCACGTTGTACACGCCATCGGTCAGCGGCAGCGTGAACCAGTTCAGCAGGCAGGCGTAGCTCGGGCGGGCGATGGTCCGCAAGGGCACCGTACCGGCAGTGACCCCTTCGAAGCGGAAGCGGTACTG
>JAGQVN010000108.1 GCA_020437905.1 Flavobacteriales bacterium | reverse complement strand
GCCTCGTTCCATTCCTTCACCTCTTCCTTGGCATAGCTGACGGCCAGGTACATGACGGTCTGGATGCCCATGTTGAGCACGAAGAAGGCCAGCAGGAATGCCTTCAATCGGCGTGTAGAACGCAATTGGACCCAGACCTGACGCAAAGCCCGATAGCCACCGAAAAGGACCCGATCGGTGGCTGGTCGCTGGTAGGGATCGTTCGGAAGTTTGGCGAAGGGGATCTGCGCAAAGCCTGCCCACCAGATACCGACGGTCACGAAGGTCAACCTTGCCGGCAACCCATCCACATCGGGGATCCCGAACAGACCGGGCTTCATCACCATGGCCAGGTTGAGGATCAGTAGGATCACACTACCGATGTATCCCATCGTGTATCCCCGGGCACTGATGCGGTCATGGTCCTTCCGCTCCGCGATCTCAGGCAGGAAAGCATCGTAGAAAATGAGGCTGCCACTGAAGCCGACACAGGCGAGCATGACCAGGAACAGGCCGCTCCAGAGGTTGTCCATGCCAAAGAAAAAAAGCCCCATGCAGGCTAACGATCCGGTATAACAAAAGAGCTTGAGAAAGGTCTTCTTGCTCCCGGTATGGTCCGCGATGCCACTGAGCAAGGGCGCGATCAGCGCCACCAGGAGGAAGCCGGCGCTCAGGGCATAGGAATACAGGGCCTGTGCGGGGAGGCCATAGCGCTGCATCACCAGGTCGGCATCATCCTGGTGGGTGACGGCCACATAGAACATCGGGAATACGGCACTGGTGATCGTGAGCGAATAGACCGAATTGGCCCAGTCGTACATGGTCCATGCCCGGATCACCTTGGGGTCGCCTTTCACCAGCATGGGGGCAAGGTACAGGCGGGGAACGTAGCACCAACAGAAAGGGCGCCCCGCAGGCCGCCCTTCTCCATGCGTCCATGGTGCAAGGCTTATTCCAGCTCGATCTCCACGCGCCTGTTCTTGCTCAAGGCCACCTCGCTCTCCTCCGGATCGGCGGGTGATTCCGCACCCACTCCGGCCGTGGTGATCCGATCACCAGCGATGCCTTCCTCCATCAAGGCGTCCTTCAGGGACATGGCCCGCTCCCGGGCAAGTTCGGTCAGGTCCGGGCGCATGCGTACCCGATCCGCTTCGATCACATCGGTGTGTCCGACCAAGCGGACCTTGATCTCCTCGTTCTCCTTCAGCAAGGTCACCAACGCGGTCAATGTGGCGTCCATGGCCTGGTCGATGCCACGCTGGAATCGCTTGAAGTAGAACACCATTTGATCCACCTGTTCGCCGGGAGGGAGCGACGGGTTCAACCTTCCTTTTCGGCTGTAGATGAACTC
The DNA here is from genome assembly GCA_020437905.1 of Flavobacteriales bacterium. Lineage (GTDB taxonomy): Bacteria > Bacteroidota > Bacteroidia > Flavobacteriales_F > PHOS-HE28 > PHOS-HE28. Next base: position 21,162 of record JAGQVN010000108.1, on the reverse strand, counting down.
GCTCTCGGCCTCATCCAGCTGCTTGCAGGTGCATTCGCTCATCAGACGGATGGGGAACACGGCCACATCATCGATGTAGTAATAGGCATGCATCAGCTGCGCACCACTGAGCCCTTTCGGACGTTTGATCTTCTCCGTGTTGGTGGCCTCATTGGCTGCCATATTCCCGATCACCAGGTACTGCTCGTCCCCCTTCGCTTCATAGACCCCGCATACACCCTGCCAGCTGTACGGGTCGTCGTAGATCTTGGTCCGAAGCGTGGGCACCTGCACGTCATAGGTCAGGCTGCTCTCGTCGTTCTTCCTCACCATCATGCGACTGATGTACACACCGTGCTCGCTGCTGGCGTACTTGCTCATGTCGGCCAGGGAGGTGTAGTACCGAACACAATACTTCTGCCCTTTGGTGAGCATCTTCTTGAACTTGGTCTGGATGTAGCTCCTTGGCTGGCGGCCCATGTAGCTCCAATGCAGGATACCGGCATAGTTCTCTCCGGTCAACGCTCCTTGCTCACCGAGCTCGTTCCGCGGAGCGGACGCATCCGAACCCGAGATCGTTCCGCTGAACAGATCGGCCGGGACCTCGGTGGGGCTGTCCCAACCGGTGGCCATCTTGATGGATCCCAACCGCTTCAGTCTTCCTTCGAACTCCTCGAAGCTGCCATTGGTGACCATGTTGATGCTATCGGGGACCTCCTGTGCGAAGAGGGAAATGCTCACGAACAGCATGAGCGTACCAAGAGAATGCTTTTTCATCGGCTGAATGGGCTTTCTGCGCAGGGCCCGCGAAGATAGCAAGCCCTGGTGGTTGGCAGGAGGCAAAGGCCGTGCCACCTTGAACAGCAGCATCGGTCAGGATTGCTGAGCGCGAATGATGTTCAAGGCACTTCCGGCCTTGAACCAGGCGATCTGCGCCTCATTGTAGGTGTGGTTCGCCAGGATGGTATCCATACTGCCGTCCTTGTGATTGAACACCAGGGTCAGTGGTTTGCCAGGTGCGAAGGAAGTAAGGTCCGTGAAGTCGATGCGATCATCTTCCTGGATCCGGTCGTAGTCGGCCTCGTTGGCGAAAGTGAGCGCCAGCATGCCTTGTTTCTTCAGGTTGGTCTCGTGGATACGGGCGAAGCTCTTCACCAGCACGGCACGCACTCCCAGATGACGGGGCTGCATGGCAGCATGTTCGCGACTGCTACCTTCGCCATAGTTGTGGTCGCCCACGACGATGCTCGCCACCCCGGCGGCCTTGTACGCCCGCTGGGTAGCCGGTACAGGTCCAAGCTCACCGGTCAGCTGGTTCTTCACCGAATCGGCCTTGTCATTGAAGGCATTGATGGCCCCGGTGAGCGTGTTATTGCTGATGTTGTCCAAATGCCCACGGTATCGCAACCAGGGCCCTGCCATGCTGATGTGGTCCGTGGTACACTTCCCCTTCGCCTTGATGAGCACCACGGCACCGGTGATGTTCCTACCGTCCCAGGCCGGGAAGGGCTCCAACAACTGCAACCGCTCGCTGTCCGGCTTCACGATCACCTCCACCGTGCTTCCGTCGGCTGCCGGGGCTTTGTATCCAGCATCCTTCACGTCGAAGCCCATCGGGGGAAGTTCAATGCCTTTGGGTTCGTCCAGTTTCACCTTTTGCCCTTCCTCGTTCACCAGCTCATCCGTAAGCGGATTGAAGGTGAGGTCCCCGGCGATGGCCATGGCGGTGACGATCTCCGGAGAGGCCACGAAACTGTGCGTGTTCGGGTTGCCATCGTTGCGCTTCGCGAAGTTCCGGTTGAAGCTGGTGATGATCGAGTTCTTCCGGTCCGGGTCGTCGGAATGCCTCGCCCACTGCCCAATGCAGGGACCACAGGCATTGGCGAGCACCACGCCACCCATGGCATCGAACTTCTCCAGGAGCCCGTCGCGTTCTGCCGTGTACCTGACCTGTTCACTGCCGGGCGTGATCGTGAACTCACTGCGGGTCTTCAGCTTCTTGTCGATGGCCTGTTGGGCCAATGAAGCGGCCCGGGTAAGGTCCTCATAGCTGCTATTGGTGCAGGAACCGATCAGGCCCACTTCCAGTTCCTGTGGCCAGCCGTTCTTCTTCACCGCGGCCGCGAACTCGCTGATCGGATGTGCGAGATCGGGCGTGAACGGACCATTGATATGCGGTTCGAGCTTGCTCAGGTCGATCTCGATGACCTGGTCGAAATATTTCTCCGGATCGGCATAGACCTCCGGATCGCCCTGCAGGTGCTCGGCGATCGCATCGGCCATGGCAGCGACCTCCGCCCGGCCGGTCCCCTTCAGGTACCGGCGCATGCTGTCGTCATAGCTGAACGTGCTCGTAGTGGCCCCGATCTCAGCCCCCATGTTGCAAATGGTCCCTTTCCCGGTGCAGCTCAGGCTTTCGGCACCAGGACCGAAGTATTCCACGATGGCCCGCGTTCCGCCCTTTACGGTTAGGATCCCGGCCACTTTCAGGATCACATCCTTGGATGCCGCCCACCCGTTCAGCTTTCCCGTCAGCTTCACGCCGATAAGCTTGGGGAATTTCAGTTCCCAGGGCAGTCCGCTCATCACGTCGCAGGCATCGGCTCCACCCACACCTATGGCCACCATGCCCAGACCTCCCGCGTTCACGGTATGGCTGTCGGTCCCGATCATCATGCCGCCGGGGAAGGCGTACTGTTCGAGCACCACCTGGTGGATGATGCCGGCCCCTGGTTTCCAGAACCCAATACCGTATTTGTTGCTGATGCTCTCCAGAAAGTTGAACACCTCGTTGCTCTTCGTGAGCGCATCCTGCAGGTCCTGCTTGGCCCCGACACGCGCCTGGATCAGGTGATCGCAATGCACCGTACTGGGCACGGCCACCTGCTTGCGGCCGGTCGTACTGAATTGAAGCAGGGCCATCTGCGCTGTGGCATCCTGCATGGCCACCCGATCGGGAGCGAAATCCACATAGCTCTTAGAACGCTCGAACACCTCGCTGGCATCACCGTCCCACAGGTGGCTGTAGAGGATCTTCTCGGTCAGTGTGAGCGGGCGCCCCAGCACCTTGCGGGCAGCGTTCACACGTGATGGATAGCGGTCGTACACCGCTTTGATCATATCGAGGTCGAAGATCTGGGACATGCGTAGGGATGGCTTTTCGGGCCGCAAAGGTAAGGAGCTGTCAACACCGCAGCGAGCTTGGGTCCCGGCGCAATGCTAGGGGCACAAAAAAAGGGGCCGACCGGCCCCTCTTCTCGTGTTCGATCGGCACCATCAAGCCTCTTCGTGCACTTCGAAGGGGATCGTACGGACCACATCGCGGTGGAACACCACTTCGGCCTCGTAGTTGCCCACGGTCTTCACCGTGTCCCCCTTGATCTTGATGTGCTTGCGGTCCACCTCGAAGCCCAGGGCTTTGATGGCGTCGGCCAGCATGATGGTGTTGACGCTGCCGAAGATCTTGCCCTGTTCGCCGACCTTTGCAGCGATCTTGAGGGTGGCACCGGCCAGCTTCTCAGCCATGGCCTCAGCCTCGTTCTTCAGCTTGGTCTCCTTGTGCGCCCGCTGGCGCATGGTCTCGTTCAGTTGCTTCTTGGCGCTTTCGGTGGCCACCATGGCCAGGCCGCGCGGGATGAGGAAATTGCGGGCGTAGCCATCCCGGACCTTCACCAGTTCATTGGTGTAGCCCAGGTTCTCCACATCTTGGGTCAGGATCACTTCCATCGCTCTCGTCCTGTTAAATGATCACTTCAGCATGTCGGCCACATAAGGCATCAAAGCCAGATGCCGGGCACGCTTGATGGCCTGTCCCACCTTCCGCTGATACTTCAGACTGGTCCCGGTGATGCGGCGTGGAAGCACCTTGCCCTGCTCGTTCACGAAGCGCATCAAGAACTCCTCATCCTTGTAATCGATGTAGGTGATCCCCATCTTCTTGAAGCGACAGTACTTGTCCTTCTTCGTCTCGATGGCAATCGGGGTGAGATAGCGGATCTCGTTGTTGCTCTTGTCTGCCATGGCCTATGCGCTTTGTTCGTTCACGCTCTCCTCCTGTCCTTTGCTCGTTTTCGCCTTGTTGCGGCGTCGCTCGGCAAAAGCCAGGTGATGCTTGTCCATCTTCACGGTCAGGAAGCGCAGCACGCGCTCGTCGCGACGGAACTCCGTCTCGAATTTGTCGATGAAAGCAGGATCGCCCTCGAACTCGAACAGGTGGTAGAAGCCCGTGGACTTCTTCTGGATGGGGTACGCAAGCTTGCGCATCCCCCAGCTCTCTTCGTGGTGGACCTTACCACTGCCTTTCTTGATCAGGTCTTTGAATTTCTTTACCGCCTCCTTTGTCTGGTCCTCAGACAAAACGGGAGTTAAAATGAAGACGGTCTCGTACCGGTTGGTCATAGGCACCGTTTTGGTTGAATGGGGCGCGAAGATAAGGGAAAGTCGAATGTTCGAGCCAGGTGATCGTGGACAACTCCATCCCAACGATGCCCCGAGGGCGGTCTATCTTAGCCCCCGGCCATGGAAAGGTACGTTGTAAGCGCCCGGAAATACCGTCCTTCCACCTTTGATTCGGTGGTCGGGCAGGAGGCGGTGACCTCGACCCTGAGCAATGCCATCAGGAACGACCACCTGGCCCACGCTTTCTTGTTCTGTGGACCGCGCGGTGTCGGGAAGACGACCTGCGCCCGGATCCTGGCCCGCACGGTCAATTGTGAGAACCTTGCAGAGGATCTGGGCACCTGCGGTGTTTGTGATCCGTGCCGCACCTATGAAGAGGGCCACTCGTTGAACATCTATGAGCTGGACGCCGCATCGAACAATAGTGTCGAGGATATCCGCAACCTGATCCTGCAGGTGCAGATCGCCCCGCAGGTAGGCAGCAAAAAGGTGTACATCATCGACGAGGTGCATATGCTCAGCGCCTCCGCCTTCAATGCCTTTCTGAAGTTGTTGGAGGAACCCCCATCCTACGCCCTGTTCATCCTGGCCACCACCGAGAAACATAAGATACTGCCCACGATCCTGAGCCGCTGCCAGGTCTTCGATTTCCGGCGCATCAGCGTCGGCGACACGGTGAGGCATCTGGAAGGCATCGCAGCGCAGGAACGCATCCAGGCCGAACCTGCTGCACTGCATGTCATTGCTCAGAAGGCGGATGGCGGACTCAGGGATGCGCTGAGCATCTTCGACCAACTGGTCAGTTTCGCTGGTCACAGCCTGACGTATCAGGATGTGCTCTCGCACCTCAATGTGCTCGATCACGAGCACTATTTCCGCATGACCGAAGCCATTCTGGCCAGGGACAGTGCCGCCTGCTTTGTGGAGCTGGACCATATCCTCTCGGAAGGCTTTGATGGACACCACTTCATTGCCGGTCTTGGCCGTCACTTCCGTGACCTACTGGTCTGCAGGGACCCGCGGTCGCTGGACCTGCTTGATGTGAGCGAGGATCTCAAGCCGCGCTATGCAGAGCAGGCCGACAAGATGCCTTTCGAATTGCTTGTTAAAGGGCTTGAGCTCATCGGCGAATGTGATGTGCAATACAAGCTGAGCAAGGACCCACGTTTATTGGTGGAAGTGGTCTTGTTACGGATGTGTGAAGCCCAAGGGACCGGTGCTGAGATCCCTGTACCGCCGGGACCGACCGCCGCCGAAAAAAAAAAGTCCCCGCCTGAACCTGCGCCGGACCGCACGCTCCAGCGAGATCCAGGAAGCCTGAAGAAAGCGGTGGCGAGCGACCCCCCCGGAGCGTACGAGCACCCCGCTCGGTCGAAGGGGCCATCGCCCGGCAACGAACCGGCACCCACAGCTGTTCCTGAGAAGCTCCGGGATGATCCCGCCAGCTCCCAGCGAAGCACCCCAAAGCGCCGTATGGCAGGCCAGGTCTCCCTGAAGGAAATGGCAGCCGTGGTCAAGGAGGTCACCAGCGCCCCCACCTTGGGGACAGCACCCCTGCAAGGGAGCTCGGCAGAGCACAAAGCGATCTCTGAGGGATTGCTCCAACAAGTGTGGCATGATTATGCGTTGGCCAGGAAAAAGGAAGGCAAGAACAGCCTGCATGCAACGCTCGTGGCCAATGATCCGGAGATCAGCGGTCCCAGCATGATCACTTTTCGGATCGTGAACGAGATCCAGGAGAAGTACCTGAAGGAGGAAAGCCTCGACCTGGTGGGTTACCTGAGGAAAGAGCTGGAGGCACCCGCATTGGAGCTCAAAGTGGAAAAGGAGGAAGTGACCGACCTCCGACCGCGGTACACGCCCTTGGATCGGTTCAAGATCCTGGCTGAACGCAACCCTGCCCTCATCAAACTGAAGGAAGGTCTGGACCTTGACCTTGGGGGGTAGGTCCGCTTCGGACAGCCCTGATACCTTTGCCCCGCTTTCGACCATGCTGGAACTGGTCCATCGTGCGACGTATCGCGAACCGAACCGATCATGAAGAAGATCATAGTGAAGAACCCCGTTGTCGAGCTGGACGGCGATGAAATGACACGCATCATCTGGGCATGGATCAAGGATCAATTGATATTACCCTACCTGGAGCTTCCGATCGAGTATTACGACCTCGGTATCGAGCATCGCGATGCCACGGATGACCGGGTGACGATCGAAGCTGCGAACGCGATCAAGAAGTACAGTGTGGGCATCAAGTGCGCCACCATCACACCGGATGAAGCACGCGTGGAGGAATTCGGTCTGAAGAAGATGTGGCGGAGCCCGAACGGCACCATCCGGAACATCCTTGGCGGTACGGTCTTTCGCGAGCCCATTGTGATCAGCAATGTTCCACGACTGGTACCCGGGTGGACCAAGCCCATCGTGATCGGACGACATGCGTTCGGCGATCAGTACCGTGCCACGGATGCGGTGATCGAAGGCAAGGGCAAACTGACCATGACCTTCGCTCCTGAAGAAGGCGAACCCATCACGTGGGAGGTCTTCGATTTTGAAGGAGGTGGCGTGGCCATGAGCATGTACAACACGGACGAGAGCATCGCCGGCTTCGCGCACAGTTGCTTCAACATGGCCCTCCAGAAGAAGTGGCCCTTGTACCTGAGCACCAAGAACACGATACTGAAGAAATACGATGGCCGCTTCAAGGACATTTTCGAAGAAACCTACCAGAAGCACTATCGCTCATCGTTCAAGGAGGCTGGTATCACCTACGAGCACCGGTTGATCGACGACATGGTCGCAGCCGCGCTGAAATGGGAAGGCGGTTTCGTTTGGGCATGCAAGAACTATGACGGTGATGTTCAAAGCGACACGGTCGCCCAAGGGTTCGGATCGTTGGGTCTGATGACGAGCGTACTGGTCACCCCGGATGGCAAGACCATGGAGGCCGAAGCTGCGCATGGCACCGTGACGCGACACTTCCGTCAGCACCAGGAGGGCAAGGCCACAAGCACCAATCCGATCGCGAGCATCTATGCCTGGACCCGTGGACTGGCCTTCCGGGGAGAGCTTGACGGGAACCAGCCCTTGATCGATTTCAGCAGAGCGCTCGAAGAGGTCTGTGTGTCGACCGTGGAGTCGGGCAAGATGACCAAGGACCTGGCGCTGTGCATTCATGGGGATGAGTTGAAGCCTGAGCATTACCTGAGCAGTGAGGGTTTCATGAACGCGTTGCGGGAGGGTCTGGAAAAACGGATGGGCTGAGGCTCCGCCCCAGCGGGCAACCTGTTCCCGGTCCCCTGCGTCAACCAGGCATGTTCATGCCTGGCCACGACCGATCGGCGCACCGTTGGATGCGCTATGTGTTGTGGTCATGGAGGTGTAAATTGTCGTCCCTAATGCCCGCTGAGATGCACGCATTAACCACCATGAAATGGTTCCCGGTCCTTGCCTTTTTAGGATGGTCGATCGCTCCGGTGCAGGCTACCCATGTCAGTGGAGGGGATATCAGCTGGGAGTGTTTGGGAGGCAATACCTACCTGATCACGCTGAACCTCTATCGGGACTGCAGCGGAATTGCCATGTCCGCCTCAGAGGACATCGACCTGATCAGTGATTGTGGACAGAGCCTCAGCCTGACCCTGAACCAGACCGCCGGATCCGGCGTGGAGATCAGCCAATTATGTCCACCTGTGCTGCCGCTCAGCGATTGTGGGAACGGAGGCTATCCAGGTATGGAATGGTACATCTATCAGAACCAGATCACGCTGAACCCACCTTGTGATTCGTGGACGATCAGTTGGAGCCGGTGTTGCAGGAACACCTCCGTGAACGTTCCAAACAGCCAGAACGACGACATTTATCTGGAGGCCGTGATGAATTCGGCGACCGCACCTTGCAATAACTCCCCTGTTTTCACCGCGCAACCTATCCCATTTGTATGCCTGAACCAGCCGGTCTCATACAATTTTGGCGTTTATGACCCGGACGGCGACTCCTTGGTGTATACGTTCATTTCAGCGCGTGACGACGCCTTTGTGAACCTGACCTATGCTGGGGGCTACACCCCGACCGTACCGATCCCCGGCATTACGCTCGATCCGAACATCGGTGTGGTGAACTTCACCCCCAATCAGATCGGGAATTTCATTGTGGTGATCCAAGTGGAAGAGTTCGACGACTTGGGTAACTTGATCGGTTCGGTGATCCGGGACATGCAGTTCACCGTGATCAATTGCACCAACATCATCCCTGAGAGTCCGCTCGGCTATGACAACCTGACCGGCGATGCGCTCTCCACGGGTCCCAACAGCCTGGAGCTCTGTCTGGGTTCCTCGTTCTGCCTGGAGCTGACCTTCACCGATGGGGACCCTGGTGATAGCCTGGTGCTCACTTCCAATGTGGACCTGGTGCTGCCCGGAGCGACCATGGTGCAGACCGGTGCCAATCCCGCCACCGCGACCGTGTGCTGGACCGCTGTTCCAGGTACCAGCTCGCTTGCCAGCTTCACCGTGTTCGCCGAGGATAACGCGTGTCCTGTGACCGGCCTCACACAAGCCACGGTGTTCGTGACCTTCCTGCCCACCACGGTGATCAACCTGAGCGATACGACCCTCTGTTTTGCTGACGACCTGGCGCTGATCGCCACGGGCGGGACCATATTCGACTGGGCCGTGCTCAGTGGCCCTCCCATTCAGGTAGGCTCGAACTTCAGTTGCAATCCCTGTGCGGACCCGATCGCCTCTCCTACTGCCACCACGACCTATGAGGTCACCAGCGACCTGATGGGTACCGGTTGTGTGAACAAGGACACGATCACCGTTTCCGTGGTTCCCGAGTTCGGATTCTCCTCCGTTTCCATCGACAGTACATCCTGCTTCTCCGGTGCTGACGGGTCGGTGGATATCATTCCTTTCGGGGCGCCAGGTCCTCCTTGGACGTATAACCTTTATCAGAGCGGTGCCCTTCTTCAAACCCAGACCACCAATGGTGCTGGTGGGTTCACCGGGCTTGCGGCGGGTACGTACTCGGTCGAATTGTTGGAGCCGCTGGGTTGCGCGCATGATTCGACCCTGGTCCTGGAACAACCCGATCTGTTGGTCGCCAGCACGAGCGATACCACGATCTGTTTGAGCACCAACGCCATTCTCTCTGCGTCCGCGGTGGGAGGTACGGGCACGGTATCGTATGTCTGGGACCAAGGCCTGAACGGAAGCGGCCCTCATGCGGTCTCGCCGGGTTCGACCACGGATTACACGGTCTATGCGGTGGATGGCAACAACTGCTCCTCGGCCCCGGTGATCGCACAGGTCAGTTTGTACCCCCCCTTGCAGGTAACCGCAGCGGCACCTGACTCCATCTGCATCGATGCTGCATCTCAGATGAACGCGGTCGCAGCCGGAGGCATCGGTGCACCCTACACCTATACGTGGTATGAATCCGGCCTGGGAGCCATTGGGAACGGGGATCAACTGACCTATACACCAGCAGGTGCCTCGAATCTTTTTTGGGTGGTCGCCGAGGATGGATGTGGCACCCCTGAAGCAGCGGATTCAGTGACCGTGGCCTGGTACCCTCCACCGATCCCGCAGGTCGAAGCGGACATCTACGAGGATTGCTTCCCGGCTGAGATCCGCTTCACCAATACGACCGCGCCTGCGGATGTTGGAGCGGATTGTTTCTGGGACTTCGGTGATGGTAATACCGGCATCGGGTGCGGCGTGGTGAGCAATACGTTCCAGAACGTGGGTTGCTATGACATCACGCTCACCGTTTACAGCCCGGAAGGATGTCCCGGTACTTCTACGTTCCCGGACCTGGTCTGTGCCCGGCCTTATCCCGTCGCCGATTTCGATTGGTTCCCAAAGGATGCAGACGTGCTTGATCCGGAGGTGGCCTTCTTTGACCGCTCACAGGACCAGGTGGATTGGGCATGGTCCTTCGGACCCATGTCCATCCCGGATTCGGCTTTCGTCCCCGATCCGGTCGTCCTTTTCCCGGAAGAGGATGAAGGGGACTACCCGGTCTGGCTTCATGTTGAGAACATCTATGGGTGTCCGGACAGTGTGATGAAGGTCATACACATCAACGGCGTGTTCTTCCTCTATGCACCCAACGCCTTCACACCTGATGCGGATGGTGTGAACGACGTCTTCAATCTCTCCGGTCAGGGGATCTCCACCGAGAACTACTTGCTGGAGGTCTATGACCGTTGGGGACAGCCGGTCTGGAGCAGCACCAGCCCGGAACGGGGATGGGATGGCCAGATCGAAGGCGGTTCAGAGGCGCCTACTGGTGTTTACGTGTGGCGTGCCGAGGTCACGAACAAGTACCTGAACCGGAATAAGGTCGCGCAAGGGCACGTGTCGCTGCTGCGCTGAAGCCAATGTTGGCGAGTTAAGCAGACCTTTGCGGTCCGTGGGACGTGCGCAAGGTGAAAGACGCGCATTGGATCGCCTGGCCATCCCGGCGATCATTGCAGGGATAGCCGAACCGCTCATCGGTCTGATCGACACCGCCTTTGTCGGTCGTCTTGGGACCGCTGATCTGGCGGCGGTGGGGATAGCGACAAGTTTCTTCCTGCTGGTCGTTTGGGTGTTGGCCCAGACAAGGAGTGCCATCCTTGCGGTGGTGGCGCGCTATTTCGGAAGGAACGACCTGTACGCCATTCAGGATCTTGTACCGCTTGCGATCTGGATGAACTTCGCACTGGGTCTGTCCTTCTTCGCGATCACGTCGTTCTTTGCCGAGCCCATTTTTTCCCTGTACAACGCCGAAGGGGAAGTGCTCCACAAAGCGGTGGCCTACTACCGCATTCGCAGTATCGGTCACCCGATCGTACTGGCCACCTTCGCGCTCTCCGGCGTGTTCCGCGGACTGCAGAACACAAGCTGGAGCATGTGGGCCGGGATCCTTGGCGCATTGGTGAACATCGCACTGGACCCGTGGTTCATTTTCGGAGGCGCCGGTGTTCCGGCGATGGGGATCGAGGGCAGTGCATGGGCCAGTGTGTTGGCCCAATGTGTCATGCTCGCGTACTCCCTGCTCATCCTGTACACCCGTACACCGTTCCGCATCCTTCCAAAGCGTTGGTCGCATCCGGAGCTTGGCGGCCTTGTCGGCCTCAGCGGGAATCTGTTCATCCGGACCATCTCCCTGAACGTCGCCTACTTCCTGGGGAACAGGTTCGCCACCGGATACGGCGATGCACATATCGCAGCGCATTCCATCGCCATGCAGGTCTGGTTGTTCAGCGCATTCTTCATCGATGGCTACGCTGCTGCGGGATCGGTCCTAGCGGGCAAGTTCGCCGGACAGGGCGACACGGTGGCACTCTATCGTACCGGCAGACAGGTGATGTGGCGCTCGGTCTGGATCGGTGCCGCCCTGGCGGTCTGCATGCTAATGGGCTACTCGTGGATGGCGAGCGGGTTCACGAGCGATGGGACCGTGATCACCTTGTTCAACGGCATCTTCTGGATGGTCCTCCTCACGCAACCCATCAACGCCGTGGCCTTTGCCTATGACGGCTTATTGAAGGGGCTCGGTGCCGGAGGTCTTCTCCGCAACACCCTGCTCATCACTACCTTCTTCCTGTTCGTTCCGACCATTTTCCTGGGAGACCGGCTCGGATGGGGTCTACACGGGGTCTGGACAGCCTTTCTCGTGTGGATGATCGGAAGGGGCTGGGTCCTTACCTCACATTTTGAACGCCGATATCACCCCACGCGATCCCGCGTTCGATCATCGGTCCCAGGCACGGACCCGGCCAGATAGCGCCCCACCAGCAAAGCGATCACGATGGTCAGGTACAACTGCCCGGCCAATGCTATCCACACGGCAAGTGAACGTGCAACTTCCGTAGTGGGGACCACATCCCCATAACCCAGGGTGGTCAGCGTCACAAAGGAGAAGTAGAGCAGGTCAGGGGCGATCCCCGGATCACTTGCCAGAACGAACGATCCAGGGTGCTCCTCTTCCAGCAGGAACAGCAAGATGCGGGAAATGGAACCCAGGGCCAGATAACCCACCACGGCGGCGATGATCGTATCCCGGCTCACAGGTCCCGATCGTGCTATGGTGCGGAACAACCAATAGAGCGAATACAGAAGCAGCAGTGCGGTCAAGATCTCGGCCACACGCACGAGCAGCACCCCGGTGAGCCCCATGGCCCCGACCACCACCATGACACCAAGCCCGATACCGAGCAGGATGATCCGTTCGAAGCCGGCAGCCCACCAAAGGAAGTAAGTGGCTGCAACGATGACCGTGACCTTGGATGCAGTGGTCCAGAATACCGTGTCGGGGACCAAACTCGGCAGAAAGATGAACTGAAGGATCCCCACCAGGTACACGGCGCTGGCGTTCCTTCTGAAGGTCGAGTCAATGTGACGAAGCACGGGTGCCATCAGGTGCTAACTTACACCTACGCTCCCGGTCGTTCCAGGGCTTCGCGTTCCATGCAGGCTGCGAGACCCGGTAGCCTACCTTTGCGGCATGAAGCGAGCGCTCGGGATCCTTGTTGTACTCATTGTCTGTGCACCCCTTGCGCTCATGGGCCAACAACTGGGGGCGGCTCCTACCGCTACCGAAGGACCGGGAGGATCCACCTTCAAGGATCGGGTATGGTTCGGAGGAGGTCTGGGGCTGTCCTTCGGGACCGTGACCAGCATATCGGTGGAACCCCTGGTCGGCTACAAGATCACCGAGAACGGAAAATGGTCTGCTGGCCTCGGTGCGAACTACTGGTATTACAGGGATAACCGCTACACGCCTTCCTTCGAGTCGAGTACGTACGGTGGCAAGCTCTTCTCGCGCTACCGCATCATTGACGCGCTCTTCGCACACGTGGAGTACAATATGATGAACTTTGAGTTCCGGAGGATCGCCGATTCAGGTAGTCAAGAGGTTTTTCGCGATTGGGTACCATTCCTGTTGGTGGGAGGTGGATATTCCGCCCGCATCTCCGGTCGGTCCTATTTGGTCGCCTCTGTTTTGTGGGATGTGCTTCAGGACGAGAACAGCCCCTATCGCTCGGGCGAACCCTGGTTCAGCGTAGGTGTTGGGGTGGGGTTCTAGTATTCATGGCCCACTGGATCCAAGGTCCGTCGATGCTGTCGCTGTTCAGGACCCTAGTGCGATCGCTGGTGGTCGCTATCGAACTGATCATGGGTATGCTGCTGGTCGCAGGTTGCTGGGCGCTGTTCAGCCTGCGGATGCCTCCCCCGGTGGACCCGGATGAGGCCGTCTCCGTTCCAGAACGTATCGCCATTGAGGATGGATGGCGCTCAGGTACTGCGAGGATCCAAAGGAACAGGTTCGGATTATGGGAAGCGTACCTTGAAGGAGGTGATCTCGAACGCGGGTTGCGGTTCGGCTCACTGGCCCGGGAACTGGTCCGGGAGCAGGAAGAACTGTTCATCGAGCGGATCAAGCTCCTTGTGCCCGATGAGCAGAAACTGAAATGGCTTCGCTGGTTCCTGGCCTTCTTCAACCGGGACCTGGAAAAGCATGTGCCCGAGGAGTTCAAACGCGAGATCTACGGGGTGAGTCGCTCGTTCTCCCCCGACTACGACCTTATCGGCGAACCATATGAGCGCGCCCTGAACTACCACGGTGCCCACGATATCGGGCATGCCTTGCAGGACCTGGCCTTGGTCGGATGCACCAGCTTCGCTGCCTGGGGAAAGCACACCAAGGATGGGGAACTGCTGATCGGCAGGAACTTCGATTTCGACATGGGCGAAGCTTTTGCGTGCAACAAGATCGTCCTGTTCATGAGGCCGGAGAAGGGGATCCCGTTCGCGCAGGTGACCTGGGCCGGCATGATGGGCACGGTCAGTGGCATGAACCTCGAGGGGCTCACGGTGACCATCAATGCAAGCAGAAGCCGAGTGCCGACCGCTGCGCGAACTCCGATCTCCATACTTGCGCGTGAGATCCTTCAATATGCATCCGACCTGGAAGAGGCCGTTGCGATCGCCGGTTCCAGGGAGGTCTTCGTAAGTGAATCCATCCTTGTCGGTTCGGCAAAGGACGGACGGGCACTGATCATCGAAAAAGCTCCTGATGGCATGGGCATATACGATCCCGAAAGCGGTCGTGTGGTCTGTGCGAACCACTACCAAAGCGGGACATTTGCGGAAACCGTGGAGAACCTGGCCAATTTGGAGGAAAGCGACAGCCGATCTCGGTTCGTTCGAATGAACCAGTTGTTGGACCAGCACACCGCGCTTGGACCAGTGGATGCGGCGGAGATCCTCCGGGACATGCAGGGTCCGGATGGCAGGTCCGTCGGATCGGGCAACCCCATCGCCATCAATCAGCTCATCGCACATCACTCGGTCATCTTCCAACCTGCAACGAGAAAAATGTGGGTCTCGGCCGGACCGTTCCAGATCGGCCCTTATGTGAGCTATGACCTGGATCACATATTCTCGAAGGACCTGACGGATCTCCTGCACCCTTTGCTGGACCCTGCTGCGACCATCCCGGCGGACAGCTTCCTGACATCCCCTGCCATGGACGACTTCGTCTGGCACCGGGCGATGCGAACAGCCATCAAGGAGCAGCTGGTGCTTGGTTCCCCCTGGCCGTTGAGCAAGGAGGATGAAGAACGCTTCATTGCCACCGATCCGGAGAACTACGACACCTTCGTCACGCTGGGCGACCTGTTCGCCGCATTGGACCGTTGCGACCGTGCCGAGGTGTTCTATGCCATTGCCTTGGACAAGGTGGTGGCCTCCGAGGCCGAGCGCCGAGCCATTGAAAAAGCCATGACCACATGCGGGATGAACTGAAGCTGGTCCAATTCGCGACGGAGGAGGAGCGTGATACCGGACGACTGCAGCGCATGCAGGAGCATTTGGCGCGGTTGGAGCAGCGCTCGCCCTACTATCAACGTCGTCTGCGCGAGGCCAGGTTGAAGGCCTCGGACCTGGGGCAGCTCAGTGACCTGGAACGATTCCCGCTCACCGCGAACGAGGATCTTCAATCACATGGTCAGGAGATGCTCTGCATCCCCAAACGCTCGATCATCGACCATGTGACCACCTCCGGCACCACCGGTGAGCCTGTTTCGCTGTACCAGAGCGAAGCCGACCTCGAGCGGCTTGCCGCCAACGAGCATAATTCATTGCTGATGATCGGTGCCACAGCGGACGATGTGGTGCAATTGATGACCACCATGGATCGGCGGTTCATGGCAGGACTGGCCTATTTTCTTGGCGCGCGGTCATTGGGAGCAGGTGTGGTGCGCATGGGCCCGGGAGCCGCCGCCTTGCAATGGGAAAGCATGCACCGCTTCGAAAGCACTCTGCTGATCACGGTGCCGTCCTTCCTGCTTCGATTGTTGGACCAAGCGGACGAACTTGGGATAGATCCGAGCGCAACGAACGTACGGGCAGCCCTGTGCATTGGCGAGCCGCTGTGCCAGGATGATGGCGGTCCCAGCCATGTGATGCGCAAGATCAAAGAGCGGTGGGATATCCGCTTATTGGGAACCTACGCAAGCACCGAAATGGCCACTGCCTGTACGGAGGAGCACGAAGGATCGGGCTATCGTGTCCAGGACCAATTGGTGCATATTGAAGTGTTGGATGCTGATGGGAGACATGTGAAGGACGGGGAGGTCGGGGAAGTGGTGGCGACCCCATTGCACACCGAAGCCATGCCCCTCCTCCGTTACCGGACCGGTGACCTGTGCAGGTTCCATGCATCGCCTTTGACGGGCCACCCGACTGGTTTTGGCATGTGGCTTGGGCCGGTGCTTGGCAGACAGCGACAACGATTGAAAGTGAAAGGGACCACCGTGTACCCGGCACAGGTCATCGAAGCAGTGTCGGCCTATCCAGGGATAACTAATTTCGTCGTCCTGAGCATGCGGGACGAATTGGGCGGTGATGCATTGGAAGTACGTGTGAACGTGCCGGAGGCCGCTCGCGTCCGCGAGCACCTGCAAGACCTGTTGCGGGTGGCCCCTGAAGTAAGGCACGCGACCGATGCGGCGATCGATGCCCTGAAGTGGCCGAAGGGAAGCCGTAAACCCCGCTTGTTCGTGGACCAACGATGAACCAACACCCAAGAACCATGAGGATGAAGAACGTATTCCTGACCCTGGCGCTGCTGGCCATATGCAACGCCGGAGCTGATGCACAGTCCATGCGGGAGATCATGAACGGCAGCGCCAAGTTGACCTGGATCGGCGTGGACTACTCCCAACTGAAGATGAACCCGCGCTATGAGTTTGCAGAATTGGAGAAGCAAGGTTCAACCTACTACCAGCGATGGAACGATCTGTTCCAAAGTGAATCGTCCAAGTTCGATGTGTGCAGCCCGCTGAAGGCTGGGAACTGCCATCTGGATGTGTCCTTCATCCAACCGATCAACGAGGCGGCCAATGTGAATGAGGCCTTTGATAGGAAGGAATTGCTCGCCAAGGAGGACATCCCGGGCATGGTGGCGAAGTACCCGACCACAGAAAAGGATGGTGCCGGGGTCGTGCTGATCGCCACGGAATACGACAAGATCAAGGAAGCAGGGGAATACTTCATCGTTTTCTTCAAGATGTCCGACCACGAGATCCTGCACGTGGAGCCAATGACCGGAAAGGCGGGTGGCTTTGGACTGCGCAATTATTGGGCCGCCACCGTGACCAATATCCTGAAGGAGATCGACAAGAAGAAGCGGAAGGAATGGACCAATCGCTTTGTCGGCTAGACCCAGAAGACCGTAGATGACTACCGCCACGAGGAAGGTGAAGAAAGAGATACCCGCCCACGAAGCCCGGGCCGAAGCACAACGGATCGCTTTCGGCCCGGTGCTTTTCATGGCCTGTTGGACCATGCAGCGCAAGGGTTTGTTCGACCTGCTTTTCAAGGCGGGAACGGAAGGGATCACGCAGATGGAACTTGCTGCCGAAAGCGGTCTTTCCCCGTATGCCATCAAGGTGCTTGCGGATATGGCATTGACCTCCGGGGTCCTGCACGAACGGGAAGGCAGGCTCACGCTGACGAACACGGGCCTGATGCTCGCCACGGATAAGATGACCCAGGCGAACATGGACTTTGTTGGTGATGTGTGCTACCAAGGCATGTGGCATCTGGAAGAAGCACTGGAAGCCGGTCGCCCTGCGGGTCTCAAGGTCTTTGGAGAATGGCCAACGGTCTACCGGGCCTTGGCCGAATTGCCGCAGCATGTGCGGCGAAGTTGGTTCGAGTTCGATCACTTCTATTCCGACCATTCCTTCCCTCCGGCCATGGACATCGTGTTCGCATCCGCGCCGAGGCAGATCATGGATGTGGGTGGGAACACAGGTAAATGGGCCATCAGCTGTCTTCGTCGCGACCCGAAGGTGCGCATGACCGTGGTCGACCTTCCTGGTCAGTTGGTCGAAGTGGAACGGAACGTGGCCAAGGCAGGCTTTGCCGACCGGCTTACCACGGTAACGGCCGACATGCTGGACCCGAACAGTCGGCTGCCGGAAGGGGCCGACATCATCTGGATGAGCCAGTTCCTGGATTGCTTCTCGGAGGACGAAGTGGTTGCCATCCTTCAGAAGGCGCGATCCGCCATGGGGCCGAACACCTCGGTCTACATCATGGAGACCTTCATAGACCGCCAGCGTTTCGAGGCAGCGTCGTTCTGTCTCGCCGGTACATCCCTCTATTTCACCGCCATCGCCAACGGCAACAGCAGGATGTATCGTGCCGAGGACTTCAAGCCGCTCGTGGAACGAGCAGGCCTAAGGGTGGCCGAGGAGCACGATCACGTGGGCCAGGGACACAGCATCTGGCGTTGCGTGAGGGCCTGATCAACTCGCTGCCTGGATCTTTCGCACCAGATATTCCTTGCCCAGCAGCTCAGCGCAGGTGAGTACAGCGCTGACCGTCACCCCAAGTATGCCATGCACATTCACGTTCTGACCGGTCAGCAGCAGGTTGGGCACCTTGGTCCGGGGCGCGACATACACGCTCATCGGGTCCTCGTGGTCGCGATGTAGCCCGTAGGTGGTACCCCGCGGAGCGCTCAGGTAGTCGCGCATGGTCAGGGGTGTGCTCGAATGCACCGAGCGGATGAGGTCCTTCAAGGCCGGGAACCTGGCGATCACCGCACGGAGGACCTGTTCCTCTTTTCGTTCCTTCCATTCTAGGTACCCGGTTGCCCGTGCTCCCTGGCGGGTCACCGTGTTGTAGGAGTCCTCCCACGGTTCCACCTCCTTGTAATCCGTGAAGGTCATGACCGAGATCCCCTCCGCATGGGATGGCGAACGGGAGGTAAGCGGCGTGAACAGCATGAAATGCCGGAGCGGTCCCCCGGGATCGGGTGCCACCGCATCCCACACATCAGTTGTAGCGAAATGATAGTGGTTGTGGTCGAAGTAGGGAAATCGCCCCATTTCCAGCACCAGGTGCAGCGTAAAGGTGGACACGGTGTTCTCCAGGCCCTTCAAGCGCCTGCGGGTCGCAGGACGCATGTCACCCGATTCGATCCAGTCCATCATGGTGGCAGGGTGGGCGTTGCAGATCACCGTATCCGCCCGGAACTCGTCGCCGTCGGTCGTGCGAACGGACACCACGCGGCCCTTGTCAAGCACCAAGCGGTCCACTTCCTTCCTGGCAAGTATCTCAGCACCATGTTGCCGTGCGTTCCGTGCGAGGTGCTTGGCGATCTGCGAGCCTCCGTCCACGCAGCGATAGGCGCTGTCGATGTAACTGTTGAGCACCTGCGCATGGATATGGAAGGGCGTACGCTCAGCCTTTCCTCCATGCAGCACCAGACCAGCTCCCAGGACATTTCGCAGCACAGGGTCCTTGGTCATCGTTGCGATGTGGTCACGGGCATTCATCCGCAGCTCCGGATCACGCAGTTCATCGCGTTCCTCATAACGGAGGTAATACAGGGGGAATTTGTCGCACATCCGCTGCATCTCCGCGAGGAACAGGCGCAACGCTTTCTCCTCCTTCGGAAAGAATGGAAGCAATCGCTGTATGAAGTTCTCCTTTCCCTGGGCGATCGGATACTCGTTCGCGTCACCGTCGAAAGTGATGCGGTCGAAGCCATCCAGGTCCATGCGCCTGACCTTGAGGTGGCGCATGATATCGAAGTAGGTGAAGTAGCGGTGCAGGTTCTGCCCCGGGGCCAGACCGCCCAGGTAATGGACACCGGTATCGAACAGGGTCTTGTGACGGCTGAACACCTGGAGGCTGCCCCCCAGTTGTGCGTTCTTCTCCAGTACGCAGACCTTTTTCCCTTCCGAAGCAAGGATATAGCCGCACTCCAGACCGGCGAGCCCTGCACCGATGATCACCACGTCGAACCGGCGATCCTTCATGAGGCTCGTCGTTGAAGCAGGAACAAACGGTTCGAGGTCAGCTCTGCCGCGCCCAGCTCTTCGAGCTCAAGGCCTTCCTCTTCGGCCACCTCTTCGAGCAAGCGCACGGAAGGGAACTCCAGCGGCGACCGGGTCTTGTTAAAGCCAAGCCCCAGGCTCCATGACTCGGTCCATTGCGTACGCTTATGACGTCTGGTGCCATCATCGAACCCATCACGGACCAGGATGCGACCACCTGGTGCCAGGGACCTTGCCAGCAACCCGAGCAGATGGCGCTGTCGCTCCCTGGGCAGGTAGTGCAGAACGTCCCGCATCAGGAACGCGTCCGCGCAAGGAGGCTCGTAGGACACCAGATCGGCAGCTTGGTAGATGAGGTTGTCGGGCTTGGAAAAACAATGCTTGGCCACTTCCAGTTTATCCTCGTCCACATCCACAGCCAGTATCCTTCGATCCGGAGCGCTCAGCGCAAGGGCAAGGTCCAGATGTCCGAGACCGCATCCAAGGTCCACGATCGCCGCTGATCGGGGGAGTGCACGATGAATGGCCTGGTCCAATGCCCTGTCGATCCGCAGCTTGATACGGACATACCATTCCAGCACAGGTCCCTTGTAGGTGTAGTTCCGGATGACCTGCTCCCGAAAATAGCCGGGATCCTCCCGATCGGACCGAAGTGTGTCATACGCCTGCTTGAACCGGAGAGAAACAGCCTTGGTCATTTCTTTCAACGGCATGCCAAAGACCTCCTCTTTCGGATCGATGGCCGGGAGCGTTCGCATGGTTATGGTGCCATTCTTCAGCATGGCATCGCCTTTGGCCATGGAATAACCCACCCCATGCAAAAGGACAGGGATGATCGGGGCCTGGAGCTCCCGAGCCAGATGGAATGCTCCTTTGCGGAAGCGGCCGATCGCGCCAGTTCGGGAACGTGTTCCTTCCGGGAAGATCACGATGGACCAACCTCTGGACAAAGCATCCCTTGCGCGCTGGAGATTGTCATCCACAGGGTCCTCCGTCCGGAGGTATCCCATGTAGCGCACCACGGCACCAAAGAACGGTGAACGCCAGACCCAGCTGTTCACCATCATGATGGTCCGTGGATGCACCATGAGCATGACCAGGATGTCCACGAATGAACTGTGGTTGGCGATCACAATGGCCGGTCGTTCCCGGACCGAAACATTGAATCCTTGGATGTCCTTTTTCACGTTCACCATCACGTAGACCAGAGAGCGGGTGAAATACATGATCAGTCGTCCATAGACCCCACGTTTCCGTTCCTGCCCGAGCGGTAAAGGCATCACCACCAACAGTGCCAAGAGCAACACGATGCACCCGATCAGGAAGTACAGGAACGCGAAGGCCGAGAAAAGAAAGGACTTGAGCGTGAACGGGAACCTGCCTTTGGCTGCGCGACCGGTGATGACCCAGCGGAACAGGAGCGGTTGGACCGTCAGGGC
>JAGQVN010000107.1 GCA_020437905.1 Flavobacteriales bacterium | reverse complement strand
GTCGTGCTCGGGCAGCTCGTCCCCGGCGCGGGTTCGCACCAGGTCCAGCAGGCGCTTCACGCCGTGGAGCGCCTTCACGTCGGAGGTGTTGATGAGCTGCCGCAGCAGTTCCAGCTTCAGGGCCTGGACGTCCATGGTCCTTCAAAGATAGCGGGTGCGGTGGCCTGCGGGTAGGATGCCGGAGAAGCCATCCGGGCAGGCTCCCCGCATGCAGACGCAGCCGGGATGCCTTCCGCTGGGCATGTGCCTGCTATACACAGTATGGTATAGTCTGTCGATCGGCGAGACGTGTGTGCACGTGGCGCCCCCGATCCAAGTTGCGGGTATCCTCTTATCCCGGTAGGGTATTGCCTGACCCCAGCGCGGCATGCTCCGATCCCAACAGAGCATGCCTTATATCCAACCCGGGACTCCCAGATCTATTCCGGGCATCCCAACAGTCTCGGGTAGCAACCCGCGGGCGGTTCATCCTATTGGATGCCTGAGGCGCGCAATAGGATGCGTAGGTCACTCGATCGGCTGCGTCAGCCGCACCATGGCATGCCCCGGCCATTCAATTGGGTGCGTCAGGTGCACAAGGGCATGTGTGCGGCTCTCGATCGGATGCGTGAGGCACTCAACCGCATGAGTGGCTCGCTCAATTGCATGCGTCACGTACGCAATGGCATGAGCGAGGCGCACAAGAGCATGCGCGAGGCGTTCAATTGAATGCGTCCCTTACGCAATGGCATGAGAGAGGCACTCAATTGGATGCCTCACGCACGCAATGGCATCAGCTAGGCGCACAATAGCATGAGCGACGCACTCAATTGGATGCGTCACGTACGCAATGGCATGAGCGAGGCACTCAATTGGATGCCTCACGCACTCAATGGCATGCGCGAGGCGCACAATAGCGTGAGCGACGCATCCTATTGAGCGAGCGACGCATCCAATGAGGCAACGAACACGACCTGCCATCGGCTCCGATCACCAGGAATGGTCTGGATCGTCCACCTGCTCTGGGTGCTCCGGAGTGTGTAAGTACTTGGAAGTTAGTCGGATGTGCAGGTTGTCGCGTGGTCCGTTGTCCACCCTGGCAAGGTCTCATGGAACTGGGGAGGCCGGCCTGAGCGAGCCCGCCTGAGCCTGCCTGCCCCGAGCCTGGTCGAGGGGTGGAGGGGCGCGTGATGGCCGCCGCGTAAAGCGTGCCCCCGCGTACCTGTACGAACGGCAGGATGAAAAGGACAAAGCCCCGGGGAGTTCCCGGGGCTTTGTCGTTGGGGTAGGTTTGATCCGCGTTCGGCCTTGACCTGAGCTGGCCATGGGATCACTCCATGTAGGTGATCAACATCTTGAGCGGCGGCTGTGGGTTGATCAAGGCGGTCCCGTCCGATTGGATCCGGATGCTGGTGGACGTGATCGAGTACTTACCCCCCACGGAAGCAAGCGAGGTATAACTGCCAGCCGTGGCGCCATCCACGATCACGTGTACGGAGAGGATCTTGGAGGAGGTCAGGCCGTGCGGGATAAGTACGGATGAGTTCTGCGCCGGATAGGTGCCGGTGACCACCTTCTGTTTGATCGCCGGCGCATCACTGCCCAACTTGGTGTAGCCGTTCACTTCCAGGTGCGCTGTGGGGTTATTTGTGCCGATGCCCAGGAGGCCGTTGGAGGTCAATCGCATGCGTTCCGGGGTTGTGCCCAGGCCCGAATAGAACTTCAATTCAGAGCCGATCAGGAGCATGGGTCGGAATTCGACCCCTTCGTTCTTCGCCTCGATGCGCAGCCCTTCACTGGATGAGAAACGCAACTTGCTCCAATGCGAGCCGCTCAAGCTCAACCTGAGCTCGCTGGCACTGGCATCACGAACGTCCAGCTTGGCGCTGGGTGTGGAGGTGCCGATGCCGACCTGGGCCGATGTGTGGGGCACGGTCACGGTCCCGATCCCTGTATCATAGATGCTTCCCAGGTTCAGCGACTCGCCGTTCCAACGCGGCACAGCATTCACCAGGAACTGCCCGACCTGCGGGTCGTCCTCCTGCAAGGTGCTGAAGCCACCGAGCGGGGTGTACCCGACCCCGGTCTGGCAGGTCAGCTCGATCACCTTGAGCGCGTTGTCGCCATCGCTGATCACGTAAGCATAGTTGCCTTGGATGGCCACATCCTGCGGCACGGGACCCACGCTCAAGACCTCTTCGTTCGACGGAGCGCTCGCCTGGGAAACATCGAAGACCTTCAATTCCTGGTGGAACTGGTCCACCACGAACGCGAAATCACCCACCACTTCGATCGCCAAGGGAGCCGGACCCACATTCACCGAACCGACCACTGCGGGCGCACTGGGCAGGCCCACATCGATCACCTTCAGGTCCGTGGAGACCAGGTCCACCACATAGGCGTGATCACCCTGGAGTGCGATGGCGGCCGGATACGTTCCGATCCCAACTGAACCGAGCAGGGAAGGTGAGGTCGGAGTGCTCACGTCGATCACTTTCAGGTCGTCCGCGTCCAGGTCGATCACATAGGCCAGACCTCCTTGCACTTCGATGCCGACCGGACTGGAGCCCAGCGCATACCCACCCCCTACGGCGAACGGAGCATCGGGGTCGCTCACATCGATCACGTCCAGTTGGTCCGAGGTATTGCTTACCACATAGGCATGGGTGCCCTCGACGGCCACATCCGAAGGACCGGCACCCAGCGACACGCTCCCTCGCGCCACCGGGGTCGTCGGTGTGCTGATGTCCACCACACTGAGCTCGCCCGAGGAGGCTTGCAGCACATACAGGAGATCGCCGCTCTGCCGCATGCGAAAGGGGAAACCGGTGAGGGTGAGCGATCCGACCGCCGAGGGGGCTGCGGGGTTGCTGATGGCAATGACCTGCAGGTTGCCGGACAGGGGATCGAGCACATACGCGTGATCACCAGAGACCACTACGTCGTTCGGGGCACTGTTGACACTGATGCTTCCGACCTCGTTCATGCACGTGAAGTAGGTGGGGGGGACATCCTCGCCGAATAATGACCCCGGCGCAACGTGCGTGACCTCGCCAGCGAGCAAGGCATAAGGCACGCTGAGCAGTGGTTGGGTGCCCACACTGGTGTAGCTGTTGCCACCGGCGGGGTCCAGCCCCACCTCCAGGAAATAGGGTCCTGCGCTCCAATCGATGGCCGCGAATGTGCCAGTTGTGGACGTGCCGTTGCCAACGTCCACGCTGAAGAGGCCTAGTTCGTTGGTGGTCGGGCTGTGCGTCTCCGCATACACCACCGTACCACCGGCAGTGCTTTGGTGCAGTTGGAACTGCACACCCACCGTGGTGTTGGCAAGGGCATCGCCACCGGCATCGCGGGCCACGGCCTGGTAGTTGAAGGCCTCGGGGGCTTGGGCGAAGAGGCCGTTGCAAAGCAAGGCCATGGCAAAGAGGGGTAAGGACCGCATAAGGAGGTAGGGGTTTGTAGGTTCTCGGAGCGATCAAGTTAGGAAAGGGCATTGACAGCAGCGCACTTATCGAGAATGGGGTCGACTGTTCCAGAGTTGATCAGAACGGAACAACAAAGCCCCAGGAAGATCCCGGGACTTTGTCGTTGGGATAGGTTTGCTCAGCGTTCTGCCTTGACCTCGAGCACCGCCTTCAGTTCCTGCAGCAACCGGGTATTGGTTTCGATCAACTCCTGCTGCGCTCTGCTGTCCACTTTCAAGCGGTCGTTCTCGGCTTTCAGCTCTTTCACGGCATTGATCAGCAGGAACACATAGGCCTGGTTGTTCACTTCGCGCAGGTCGGTGATGTCTCCATGTTCGGTGGTGCTCACCATATACGGAGCTAGTTCCTCGAGTTCCTGGGCAATGATGCCCACCTGTTCCCCTTCAGCTTCAAAGGGCGCATCGGCATTGTATGTGAACACCACGGGGCGCAGGCGATCGATGACGTTCAGGCCATCGGTGAACTCGCGCTGCTCGGTCTTGATGCGCGCATCGCTGAACACCCCCCAGCTGCCGGTGCTGTTGTTGGCTGTGCCGTTCACGCTGAGCTTGGCAGTGGGTGCATTGGTGCCGATGCCGATCAGATCGCCTGTCGTAGCGGTCAGGACGTTGTTACCGTTCCGGATGATGCTGAACCCACGGTTGAAATCCATTCCTACGGTCCATACCGGACTGGGTACGGCCTCGCTCCTGAGTACGATCTGAGGGCTGTACGGATCGGCTCCGATGATCTCCACCGCCGTGGTGGTGAAACCTACGGTCGGGTTCTCGACCACCCGGAAGGTGGAAGCCGGATTTACCACTTCCAGGGGTTCTGTGGGGTTATCCGTGCCAATGCCGACTAGGTGGTGCGTGGAAACCCGTGGTGGAAAACCCCTTTCAACCCAAGCACTATCTCCCAAAAGCTCAGCTCTATGAGCCATATTCGCAAAAGGAACTGCACCGAAAGCTGTCCAAGCTATGGTAACGTAGTTGGTTCCTCCAGTGATATCCATGCTCACTTGCAGGCCCCAAAGGGCTACGG
>JAGQVN010000106.1 GCA_020437905.1 Flavobacteriales bacterium | reverse complement strand
ATCCCCGTGGCGGATGACGCCGCACTTGCAGAAGCCATGTTGAAAATGACCGCCACGGCCGATCGATACTCTCCTGGAGCGATCCGGAGCGACGTGATCGCGCGTTTCGGAACGGATGCGGTCTTGGAAGCCATGACCAAGGCCTATACCAAGGCGCTCCATGGATAGCAGGCAACGGAAAGAACTGCGGATCGGCATACTGTGCAACGGACCGGTCCTACAGCATTGGCAGGCTGAGTGTCTCCGCCATGTGCTGGCCGTTCCCGGGGTGGAACTGGTCGTGGTGATCGAACGTGCGCAGCCTGCCGCTGATGGCACGAAAGGAATGCTGGAACGTGCATGGACCCACCCCTGGCGTTCGGTCCTGTACCGACAATACCGGGATCGTTGGTCCAGGCCCAAGGCGATGCTGCCGGAGGACCTTGCCCCCCTGTTCAGCAACGTACCATTGGTAAGGGTCTGTCCAAGGGTCGAGAAGGGCGCAGAGTGGTTCTCAGCCCATGACCTGGACTCGATACGCGAATTCAGACCGGATGTCCTTTTCCGTTTCGGTTTCAACATCCTGCGTGGTGAGCTGTTGACGCTTCCGACCTATGGTGTCTGGAGCTATCACCATGGGGACGAGATGCGTTTCCGGGGAGGACCACCCGGGCTTTGGGAGATCTTCTTCGGCGTCCCGGTCACCGGTGCTGTGCTTCAACGACTTACCGAACGGCTGGATGCGGGAGCGGTCCTGAAGAAAGGGTGGTTCGCAACGGTGGACCATTCCCACAAGGAGACCATTGACACTGTTCTGATGCATAGTGGTGTCTGGGCCGCTCAGTTGGTTCGTAGCCTGCTGGCCGGGGATAACCAGGTGGTGGTCGGTACAGTGAGCCGAACGGAGGCAAAGGTCCATCGGTATCCCGGAAACGTGGACTTCGTTCGCTTTCTGCTCCGGTTGGCAAGGAACAAGTACCGCTTCCATCGACAAGGGTTGAAGTTGCACGAGGAATGGAACATCGGGGTGCTGTACCAGCCGATACAGGAACTCCTGAAGGATCCGCCCGACCTGAACGTTCGTTGGTTGCCAGCTCCCGGTCAGGGGACCTACCGAGCCGATCCTTTCGGTGTCCTTGACCGGCAGGGGAGCCCCCTGGTCCTGTATGAGAAATACGACTACGCCACCGGTATTGGGGAGATCTCCCGGATCCGGCCGAAGCGGGACAACGTGCTCAAACGGTCCCGAACGATCCTAAGCACCGGCACGCACCTCAGCTATCCGTTCGTGTTGCAGCATGAAGGCAGGACATTCGTGGTGCCCGAAGCCTCCTCAACCGGCAAGGTGACCCTGTTCGAGTCCGACCCGGAGCTGACCGAGCTCAGGGAGATCGCAACGCTCTTGGAGGAAGCCCTGTACGATCCGACCCTGGTGGCATTCGGAGGGCGTTGGTGGATGTTCGGGACAAAGGCCCCCTTGACCAATGCTGAGCTGTTCCTGTATCACGCGGACTCGCTGTTCGGTCCGTTCGAACCCCACATGCTGAACCCGGTCAAGTGCGACGTGCGTTCATCCCGACCTGCGGGCACACCGTTCTGGCATGATGGCCAACTCCATCGGCCAGCCCAGGATTCCTCGACCACGTATGGTTCGCGTGTCGCCATCAACCGCATCCTGCGCATGGACAAGACCGCGTTCGAGGAAGAAACGGTCAAGTTCGTTGGACCGGTCGGCGGGACAGTCTATGACAAGGGATTCCATACCATCTCTGCGGTCGGTCCGTTCACGCTGGTGGACGGCAAAAGAATGGTCCACTTGAAGAACGCCGCTCGACGAGCCACGAAGATGAAGATGGAACGGCTGCTCCAACGTGATCGTTCCGCATCATGACCAGACCGGTCATAGGTACGGTCGTGTCACGGATCCTGGTGCAGGTCATGAACCTGTTGGTGATCATGATGGCAGGTCATGCCTTGGGCGCTGAAGGGCTAGGCGATATCGGACTGATCGTGCTGGCCATCACGCTCATCATGTTGTTGAACAATCTGGTCGGTGGCGGGGCCATCACGTACCTGGCCCCTCGCTATCCCAGCAGCCGGCTCTTGCTACCAGCGTATGTCTGGGCCGTCATCACCGCGATGATCGCGTTCATCGGGGTCGAACTCGTACCGGTGGTGCGTGAGGGTTTCGGGGTCCATGTGGTCCTGCTCGCATTCCTGCAGTCCCTCTACACCGTGCATTTCGGTGTCCTGCTCGGTCGACAGCGCATCGCATGGTACAATCTGATCTCCGTGGCCCAAGCCTTCATGCTGGTCCTGTGTTTCGGCTTCCTTCTCTCCGTTGGGACTGGTCGGTTGATGGACTATATCCTGGCGAGCTACCTGGCCTTTGGAACCGCCGCGGTGATGAGCGCCTGGGCT
>JAGQVN010000105.1 GCA_020437905.1 Flavobacteriales bacterium | reverse complement strand
TGCAATCCTCGACCACCTCGAACGTGGCGGCCGGGATATCGCAGTCCAGACAGCCCACGGTCCAGAACCACTCCCAAGTCGTGTTCGTGCTGCACTGGACTGAACCGTCCGAGGACATCTCCATGAACAGGTTATTGCCGGTGGAAACGGCCAATGTGCCGGTCAGATCGAATGTCCCGCCCTGATGGTCGAAGAGGATGGGAGAAGTGTTGTTCGGACCGTCGTAGATGGTCAGATTGTCGAAGACGCTGGACTCGATCGTTCCCGCAGAGAAAAGGAGCGCGATGGGGTCGTTTCCGGTGGTCTGGTACCACCAGGATTGTGAATCGTTCGGACCATAGCAGTAGTTCTCGTTCAACTCGGCCCCTCCGCACGTGAGGATGGTGGGGCACACACCCGTGCTCACAACCCCATTGAAATTGACATTGCAAGCGGGATCCGACTCGTGCTCCACGAGAATGTTCACCACATCGCCCACAACGAACGGACCCAAGGTCTGAAGACCCAAACCCAGGCCGCTGAGGGTGGTGAAAGGTCCGCCGTTCACACTGTAAACAATGTTCACGAAAGCACCGTCCCCCAGGCTGGTGATGTTCACATCCGCAGTGAACGAATTGTTGGGGCAATCGTCAAGAACGGATATCGAAGCCGTTGGTGGTGTGCAGTTCAGGAACAATTGCACGGTGGAAACCCCACAGCTGCTCAGCTGATTACACGCATCGTCCACGGTCCAATGCGGAAAGAGATCGCCCGAAGTGACCGCATTCACCGTGACCGGCGAGTAACCCTGACCGATCACAGGACCACCCGGTGTATCCTGCCGGACCGTGATGTACCCGCCCAAACTGAAGGTGAACTGGTAGGCGGCACCCGCGTTGATATTCGTCACTACTGAATACTCCGATTGAAAGCTGCAGGTGGAGATGGTGGTCAGTGCGCCCAGGGCATCAGGGACGATCGAATTGCTCGGGTACTGGGCCACGTTCTGGCAGTTCCCCTGTCCAAAAGAGCTGGCCACGGGTGCAGCGAGCAGGGCAATGGACAAGAAAAGTTGGGGTCGAAGTGCGTTCATGCTTCGGACAGGGCGTTGGTTACGATGGCCCGAAAGATAGCGGATCCATCCAACCGAAAGCGGACAATGGCCCGGCGATCAGCGACCATACTGTTGAAAGCCTGACCTACTGAGGTTCAGCGATATGCTTCCCGCACGGCACGCATGGCCGGCTTCCAGTGCCCCTCGTAGTCCACCATGCTCCAGCTCGGGCCCGGCCAGCAGTCGTTCAGCTGCCAGACCAGGGTGCCCATGCATCGGGGATCGGCCCCAAGATGGGCCAAAATGGCCTGTGCATAGGCCTGGGCCTGCACCTGTTGTGAGGCCCGGATGAACTCCCCCAGGGACCGCGGTTCCATACCCAGCAGGTCCCGGATGGCCCGCCCAATGGGCGCATCGCCCTTGTAGCTGCGTTGACGTGCCTTCAGGGTCGGGGAACCGAGGTAGAGTTCCTCAGCGTTCAGATAGCGGGCCAACAGGGCACTGTCCGGATAGCTCTGGAAGCCGTACTCGCTCACGAAGCGCCCAACGGCCTGTCCGAAGGTGGCGATCGGGGCATCCCCATGCCACACGGCCCAGTCATGCATGCTGCCATGGCACAGGCCATCGGCGTTCCCCCAGTTGCTCAAGGGCGAGGTGTGGACATAGGGCACATCCGACCCGGCGGCCACGATCCCGGGAAGGTCTCGAAGGAAGCAGTCGGCATAGGCCTGTTCCATCCGCTCCTC
>JAGQVN010000104.1 GCA_020437905.1 Flavobacteriales bacterium | reverse complement strand
GTATGCGGGCCCGACGTCGCGGGTAGACCCTGGTCCCATGAGTAGGTGTAGTTCAGGCAGCCTTGTACTTCAGCCCGCAGCTGCACGCAGGTCCCGCCGCAGATCGTGTCCTCGGTGACCAATGCGTTCACCACCAGCGGACAGTCATTGACCAGCGTGGTGGTAGCGATGGTGAACATCCAGATGCTGTCGCACCGGTCAGCAATGCCGATGGTGAAGTCCAGGTCATAGGGGCAGTTGTAGTCGAATGGCGGATCGACCAACAACACACCGGTGGTGGTCTCGTCACCCACGCAGTTCGTCGCTTGGGCCCCCACGATGTCCGGCATACCTGTCCCGGTCAGCGTGAATGCATCCGCCACGATGGAGTCGCAGGGGATCGGATCGGAGAAGGAGACGCTGATGCTTGTGGCCTGGCATAAAGGCGCCTGGGGAACGGATAGCGTTGGCGGTACCGGCGGCTCCACTTCGGAGGTCCATTGGGCCTCGAAGCCACAATAGGCCACGCTCTGATCCGACACGAAATGCACGGTGAGGAAACCGCTGGTGGCCACGATGGGTGGCGGGGCTACGATCCCCGAATAAGCCGGACCTATCTGTGGGGACGCCGTGGAAGGCCCGTCATGGAAGGTGAGCAGGTCAAGGCCGAACTCCGTGCAGAAAACGGGATCGAACACGAGCGTGATGGTATTGCCTGCATCGATGGTGAAGACGAAGTCCTCATTGTTGCCATAGATGTTGCCGCCGGGGCCGGCCTCACTGTCCAGCAGGATGCCTTTGCACTCGGTGACCACCGTATCCATCATGTTGAACTCGGGCAGGGGTTGCGCCCCTGTCTGCCCGATCAGCGCGATGGCTGCGGATCCTATGATGTTCCTGGCGTTCATCACGCACCGGTGCTACAGACTGTCCACCACCATCACCGCGGGGGACACGAGCGTATTGCTCCAATTTCCGGCCCGGTCCCGCAATCGGATGGAATACGTCACGGTCTCCTGGGCCCCATTGCCAAGTAGGAACAAGGGGGTCAATTCCACTTCGAGCTCTCCTTCGATGGCCACTTCGCTATCCAGCGGTGCCAAGGGTGGCACATGGTAGCCGTCGGCGGCGTTCAGGCGGCTGTCCTTCACTTCCAGCGAATAACTGTCCGGGTCGGGCTCGCCGAGGTCGCCATCCCCATCCTGGTACTTGAACCGCAGGATCACCGGCTCGCCAAAGGATTGCACCACGGTCGGCGACACGGAGATCAGCTCGATCTCCGGCACGGAAGGAAGCACCTCATCCTTCTTACAGGAGGTCAGCACTACGACCGTGAACGCGAGGATCCACTTGTTCATGGCACGACCTTCAGGGTGAAGTAATCCCGCATGGGCGGCCCGGTCCCGTCGTTCGGGATCTCGGTGTCCTCCGTATGATCACCATCGTTCACATAGACGCGGAGGAAGTAATATGTGCCAACATCCGATCCGCTCAGGTCCAAGGCCGCGAGGTGCGTGAATCCCACGTTCGCATTACCGAAGTCCGGACCCACGAAGCCATTGCCCACCGCAAGGTTCTGTGCCGGAATGGTGTCGAAGCCCATGCTGGCCGTGGACAGTTTGAACTGGTTCACCTGCAGGTCCAAAGCCGCTGTGTTCGCATCGTCGAAGGCGAACCAGACATCAACCGGACCCGATGGCACTTCAATGGGCTGTACACCGGGATCGGTCCCGCGTGGATAGGGCGATGAGGTGCTCCCGGCAGGGAAGGCCAGGAGACCGACCACCTGAGGCTCCAGATCACCGGCGCTGGGCAGCTGGCCGAACATGTCGGGCGCACCGTTGGCGATCCACTGCTCAATGGCCGCGATGTAGCTCTGGCTGTTCGCGGGCCAATCCGACC
Source organism: Flavobacteriales bacterium (assembly GCA_020437905.1). Lineage (GTDB taxonomy): Bacteria > Bacteroidota > Bacteroidia > Flavobacteriales_F > PHOS-HE28 > PHOS-HE28. Next base: position 41,834 of record JAGQVN010000104.1, on the reverse strand, counting down.
CCGGCGCCACGTCCAAGGGCATGATGCCCGAGGTCGCCGGAACGAACACGGTCATGCGCTCATGCAGGAAGGAAGCGTTCACATCACCTGGCACCACACGATAGCTGAAGCTTTCGCCCGGATCATTGGCAATGACCGGGTGCAGGACGATGGAATTGTAGGCACTGGAGATCGTGCGGAACTCCGGTTCGAACGTGCCGTCGTGACACCCGCTCTCCGCGCAGGTGGGCTCGAAGATCTTCTGATGCAGCCATGCAAAGTTCCCGGTCGGCAAGCTCTCCAAGGGAGGGTTCAGGTCCGGTCGGTCCAGACCGTCGAAGGGGTTCTCGTCCGTCTTCTGGCACGCCACCACCAGCAATGCTGCTATGATCACGCAACCGCGCATGTTCACATCTGATCGAACAAGGATGAGGATGTCGGGTAGATCTGTCCCGCATTGATGACTTCGCTCTTGATGCCCAATACCTCTGCGATCGTCAGGACCATGTCCGTGACCCGGCCCACGGGGTTGTTCTCACTGCCAACGATGAGGTTGCTGGGTACGGTCGGCCCGGCCATCATGCCGAACACGCGGAGCGAGTTCTGATCGCTGTGGTCATACGCATACCAGTCGTTGGCATCGCGGATGGCGTTCGGCTCATCGTTGCGTCCGCACTCCGGCGCAGCGATGATCACGGTATCCCCCGCCATTTCAGGGACCTGGGTCTGGATGAAGTCCCACAGGTGACCGACCGCATGATCGGCGCGATGCAGGGAGGCGAGATAACCCGTGAAATTGCTGTGGCACCCATCAACGGCGCTCAGGTTCACGACGGTGAGCGTGGGCTTGAACCACTTGAGCAGCTCGCAGGCATAGCCCACCGTGCGCAGATCGCCGCTATCGGCCACCGGTGGATGGGCGATCGTTCCGTTCTGGGTCTTATTGAACATCTCCTTCATGAAGGCCTTGATGTCCTGCTTCTCCTCTTCCGTATTGCCCAGAGCAGGCAGCACACGACCCTGGTTCTCGAAGCTGTTGTCCAGGAAGTACTTCATCTCGTACATGGGCGCCAGCTGGTCCTGCGGGTGGTACACTTTGGCGTTGGCCAGGTACTCGTCACCCAGGGGACCGAAGGTGATGTTGGGTGCAAAGAAATTGGCCCCATAGGTCACACCGTAGTCCGGATGCTCGCTGTAGTTCAACAGGGGAACCGAATTGCCGATCGTATTGCCCACGAACCACACCTTGCTGGCCGGGGTTCCTGCGTGGCGGCGGAGGTATTCGAAGATGGTCGGGCCGAGGGGTTTCTGGTTCAGGCCCTGGGTGGCGGCCGTATCACCTTGGAGCAGCGAATTCAATCCACCATAATGACCGGTGGAGACCGCGCGCATCTCGGGAAAGAGCGTGCCCTGCTGCTGCAAGGTTTGTCCAAGCACCGCAGGGATCGGGTTGATGCCTCCCAGACCGGTGCCGTACACGATCTTCTGGGTGGGTGGTGCGCCGTTCAACATGTTGTACATGATGTTGCCGGCATAGGGCTCACCCTGGCTGTCATCCAGGTAGCGTTGCAACACGGATTCCTGCTGGCGCACGCCACCGGCGAACAGCACGAAGACCACGTGCGAGGCCAGCTGACCGCCCCCACCGGACGCGGCGAAGAGCCTGCCCGTTGGAAGGATGTAAGGTGCAGCAATGGTGGCTCCCGCCACTGCCCCTGCTCGTTTGATGAATTTCCTTCTGTCCATGGTCGTGCTTCAGTAGAACAGGTATTCATTGGACAAGGCGAACGAGAAGTATACCAGCTCCGCGCTCACATTGGGGTCAGCTTCGATGTAGTTCCGGAACCACGTGCGTTCGGCTTCCGTTGGCTCACGCACGAGAAAACGCTCGTAGGTGGCGTTGACGAAGGCGTCGATATCGGCGCGCATCACCGAATCGGATGGGATGATCACATCCGGCTCGTTCATGAAATTGCTGATGATCACCTCCCTAGCCAGTTCCTTGTCACCGATGGATTCGATGCATTGTCCCAGCTCGAACAGCTCATTCGCGCTCAACGCGGTCTGGAACAGGTTCGCATGCAGGATGGCGGCGTACTGTTCGTTGGTCTTTTCCTTGTCCTTGTTCGGGCTGGGCGGAAGAACAGGCAGCGGTTCCACCTCGTAGATGCGATCCTTCCTGCACGATGGCAGCAGGAACAAAATCGCAAGAACAACAGCGCATGCGGTTGCTCCGGTCCGGATCGTGCTATTGGAAATTCGCATACTCATCGGAGGTCAGAATGGTACGTTGCACCCGTTGCAGGTCCTTGTCGTTGATGAACGGCGAAAGCAGCGTATACACTTCGAAGGTGCTGGGTTGGCGACCAAGGAAGGTGACGTAGCACCAACGCACCATCCCCTCGTGGAACTCGGCCGAGGATACCACGATATCGGTGTAGTCGCTCTTGCTCTGTCCGGACTGACCGAACAGAATGGCCGCTTGCGAGAATTCCACCATCTCGTATCCCGCATCGAACTCGGCGGTGGTGGGGAAACGGAACAGCAGGTTGTCGAAGGTGGCGTTGACGAAGTTGAAGGAACCCATATTGATCTCGTCATACACGTTGTTGTACACCACACGAGCGAAGACCTCGTTGATGCCGATGAGCCCCTCCCGGTACTCAATGCGCGCGGCTTTCAGATCGCGCAGCTGGTCGGCTTCCGAACTGGCCTGTTGTGAACCTGCCGTGTTACCCGCAAGTGAATCGGCCAGTGCGTTCTGCTCGGCGATGCCGATGAACTGATCGATGACATCGTCGGAGACCCCTTCCAGGCATCGTGCCTTGTACAGGTCGTACTGGCGTTGGTAGTAGGCATGCTTGTACGATGAATCCCCGGCGACGAAATCTGTCGATGTCATCAGCCGGTCCACCAGTACCTCGCGGGCACTGCGGGAAAGGCCGTTCGCTTCCAGATCGGCCACGGCCGCGTCCATTTCTGCGTCGAGCGGTTCCCTGCCGATCAGATCGATGAAAAGGCGGTTCACATAGTTGCGCACCACCACGGTCGGCACACCGTCATAGTACGGTGCCTGGTTATCAGGCACGGTCTCCACCTCCTTCTTGCATGAGGCCAGCGACCCGGCACACCATACCGCAAAGCCTATCAGGACGATGTTCTTGGTGTTGTTCAGCCGCATTACGTGTCGATCCATCAGGACACCCTAGCACGATGTTACGAAACGTAGGTGGCAGCAGTGACGATCGCTCGACAAATGGAGAAGGGCCGTGGATCAATGGACGATCCCATTCGACGATCGACCGGAACAGCGCATCCATGAATGAAGAACGGGACCCCGATCGGGGTCCCGTTCTTCGCTGTTGGTCAAGTTCCCGCTACGGCGCTTTGGCTTCCGCAACAGGGCGATCTCCGCTTTTGGCGGCGTTGTCCTTTTCATGCATCAGGACCACCACCGAAAGAACGAGCAGGATGGCCACAGCTTGGATCAGGGTGCGATACTTCGGTTCCATGGGCTTCATGTCTTGGTTCATGCGGACCTTTATCAGGCCGTGGGAAGAGGTACGCACCGTGTTCCGCGGAGTTCCAGCTCTTCGACGAGCCGTAAGGAACGATCGACGGACCTGAAGCGAGGCAGCGACTAAAGCTCCTGATCCAGGTACGTACGGATACCTTTCACGTAACCCTCGAACGCATCTACACCCTTGGTAGTGATGGTGCAGGCGGTGTTCGGGTAGTTGTCCTTGAAGGATTTCTTGACCTTGATGTAGCCCGCATCCTTCAGCTTGCTCAGTTGCACGCTCAAGTTCCCACGTGTAGCCCCCGTCTTCTCCAAAAGCCAGTTGAAATCCGCCCTTTCCACCGACACCAGGAGGCTCATGACCGCCAGGCGCAACTGGTTGTGCAGGATGGGATCAAGCGGGGCGAAGGCCATCCTCGTGTTGCTTCAACAAGATCCCCGGGATCAGGTATCCCGCGACGAGCGCAAAGGCGAAGACGAGCGAACTGTACTCACGTAACACGAACAAGGAAAGCAGTCCGATCATCCAGAACAGCACTCCGCCGAACATCAATGGTCTGAACCGGATCAGGGCACCGGTAACGAAGGTGGGAAGGCCCGTGAGCAGAAGCACAAAGGGATTCGGATCGCGACCCCAGCTCACCGCAGCTACGATGAGCAGTACAAGCGTGATGGTATAGCTGCCCCACAACCACATCTGTACACGGTCCATCCAGGTCATCACCCCTTGGCGCTTGCCTTCACGCGCGCCGTGGATGCCTGATACGAGCCCACCGATAACACCCATCGCGGGCCAGATCACCCAGTGCATCTGGACGCCAGCACGCTGCAGCAGGTGGTCCACCACACCGGCCAAGGCGAACAGCACTCCCCACAGCAGGAAGTAGAAGTTCGACTTCTGAAAACTTTGTTTGGCCTGCTGAACCATGTCCTGGATCAGCTGCAGGCTTTGGGAAGGGGTCAGTTCGGTTTCCATGTCGATCAGCTTGTTGAGACAAATATAGACTTATTTATTTTATAAACCTAATTGACCGCCTACCTTCATACCGTGTCCACCTCCCTGCTGCTTGCCGGTGCCACCGGACTTGTTGGTTCCTCGGTCCTCGAACAGGCCCTGGCCGAGCCTCATGTCGAACGGGTGATCGTCGTAGGGCGCCGCCCGCTTCCGGAGCACCCCAAGCTGGAACAATGGGTCCGTGCGGACCTGCAGGAAGCACTTCGGCCCCAGCGCGCGGATGCCGTGATCTGCTGTCTGGGAACGACGATCCGCAACGTGGGTGGCGACCGGAACAAGTTCATTCACGTGGACAAAGACCTTGTGCTATCGCTGGGCCGATGGGCGAAGGAGCAGGGCGTAGCCTCCATGGCCGTGGTCAGTGCCATCGGAGCCGATGCCCGTTCCGGGATCTTCTACAACCGCGTGAAAGGAGAGACCGAGGATGATCTGAGGGCATTGGACCTTTCAGCCCTGCATCTGTTCCAACCTTCGATCCTAACCGGCCCGCGTAATGAGAAGCGCCCTGGCGAACGCGCCGGCATCCTGGTGGCCGAACTGCTCGCGCCGCTGATGGTCGGTGGTCTGAGAAAGTACCGTCCCATGCCGCATGAACGGCTGGCGCGTGCCCTGTTGTACGCTGCACGGAGCGGTGCATCGGGTGTGCATGTGCACACCTACGACGCGATCATGGGAATGGCGGCTCAGAACACCACGCGCTGATCGGCGCGGTGGCGGGCTTCATCCAGTTCGGCCATCAGGCGCGAGGCTTCCCGGACGAAGCGTGCGCGGTGCGCTGTGGCCACGGGCTCGGCACTGGGGAACTCTTCGCGGCGATGGTCCACCTGTGAGCCGTTCTTCCAAAAACGGAAGCACACATGCGGTCCCGTGGCCAGGCCCGTACTGCCCACCTCACCGATCACATCACCCTGCGCCACGCGCTGCCCCTGATTCACCAGGATCTTGCGCATGTGCAGGTACTGGGTACTGTATGTGCCGTTGTGGCGGATCTTGACATACTTGCCATTACCACCCGTATAGCCTGCCTTCTCCACCACGCCATCGCCCACGGCCAGTATCGGCGTTCCATAGGGTGCTGCATAATCGGTCCCCAGATGTGCCTTGAAGCGCTTCTGCACCGGATGGAAGCGGCGCCTGCTGAACCCGGACGAGATCCGGCTGAACTTCAAGGGCGCCTGCAGAAAGGCCTTGCGCAGGCTGTTGCCCTCCGGATCGAAATAGTCCGCCTGATCATCCTGTTCGAAGAAATACGCATCTCGGACAGCGTCCCCGCTTTCGTAACGGGCCGCTAGGATCTTCGGTCTGCCGTACCGTTGACCATCCACCCGTTGTTCCTCGAAGATGAGCGTGAAACGATCGCCTTTCTGGATGCGGTAGAAGTCCACGGTCCAGGCGTAGATCTCGGCCAGCAGCATGCTCAGCATCGGGTCTGCACCAGCCTGGTCCAGGTCGTTGTACAAGGCCCCGGTGACCGGCACGCTCACTTGGGCCACCTGGGTATCGATCTCCCTCCTTCCAACGCGGACCCCAAGAGGTGCCTGTGTGCTGAAGACCACATGTTCCACCAGGTCCACCTCATACACGAAATAGCGGAGCTCGTGCGCTTCGTCATCAGTGAACACGAACGCAATGGGGCGTCCGACCTGCATGCGTTTCACATCGAACACACCTTCGGCCAAACGGACCAAACTGTCCACCACCGGATATCCTATGCCATGGGCCGATAGGAGATCACCGAAGGTGCTGCCCTTGCGCACATGCTCCTGCTCGATCAGGAAGCCAGACATGGGGATGCCATATGCTCCGGGAGGATCGGGTATGGTGTCGACCGCTTGTACAAAAGCAGGTTCCGGCACGTATTCCATACGCGGACCCAAATCCACTGTGAACACCACGGCCGAAATGGCCAGTACCGTTAGTGCCCCGATGGCCCATGCCTTCCTCCCCTTGTTCATCCTTCCTGTTCCTCGCGTTCCTGCGAAGGAACGATGTGTTGCACGCTGTGCGGAGAACAGGTCACGCACGTTTCAACGGGCAGCGCGTGGAAAACCTTAACGGTCCTGACGCGCCAGGGGGTGGGCGAGGCCTTCATGATCGGTGAGCTCCATCTTGATGGACCCGACCAACACCTTGGCCTCCACCAGCACAGGTACCAGGTTCGGGTCGTCGGTGATCCAAACGTTCAGGTCCTCGTTGCTGGCGAAGATGCGCCCTTCCTGCACGACGGGTTGGAAGCGCAGGCACTGGTACCTGCCACTGCGCACCTTGATCGTTTCACGACCGATGAACCGCATGCGCAGGGGCCAGAGCTCATCATCGATGAAGGTCTGGATCTCGAATTGCTGCCCTGGTTCCGCGTCGCGCAGATCCAGCGTGCGGGCGTAATAAAAGGAGCTGAGCATGTCCTGCACGTGGGCCGGCACGGCATGGGTCTGCTTCTTTTGGGTGTTGACCTGCTGGCGGTGCTGCAGGTAGACATAATCCTGGCTGAAGTTGTAGCCTCCTTCGCTGACGCGGCGGATGAAAGCCCAAGGGAAGACCCCTTCGCGATCGAAGTAGGTCTCGTAATGGTCATCCACCTTGTAGAACAGGTTGAAGGCGCCGAGGCTCCGGCCCTTGCCTACGGCATGCAGGATCTTCCGACCCTGGATCTCACGTTCGCTCTCCTTCAGCTCCACCACCGCCTCACCCGCGTTCAGCAGCCCGTAATGCACCAGGTAGGTCAGCTTCTCACCGGGCTTGAACGCATCATAGGACAGTTCGCGCAGCGGAGCAACCGGCACTCCGGCAGGTTCAAAAGCGCGAGGGGCCTGGGCGAAGGCCAGCGTCAACATGCCGATGCCCAACCCGGCGACAAGGGTCTTGCGTGCCATGTCATTCCAACAGCAAAGCCTGTGCCACCGCGATCGGGAGCCATTGGAAGCCGAACGACCGATCATCCGCATCACGTACAAGTTACGCAGCGGGCAATGGGAACTCACACCACGATGTTCACGATGCGCTTCGGCACCACGATCACCTTCTTCGGCGGCTTGCCCTCCAGGCGTTTCTGCACTTCGGGGTTCGCGAGTACGGCAGCTTCTATATCCTCCTTGCTCAGCGCGATGGGGAATTCCAGCTGCAGGCGGGTCTTTCCGTTGAAGCTGATGGGGTAGCTGAAACTGTCCTCCACCAGGTACTGCGGGTCGTGTACGGGCCAGGGAGCGGCGGTCACACTTTCAGCATGTCCGAGCCGGCTCCACAGCTCCTCGGCAATGTGCGGTGCGAAGGGCGCCAACGTCACCACCAAGGGCTCCAGCACGGCCCGCTTGTTGCACTTCAGGGCGCCCAGCTCGTTCACCGCGATCATGAACTGGCTCACGCTCGTGTTGAAGCTCATCCGCTCGATGTCCTCCTGCACCTTCTTCAGCGTGGCATGCAGCACCTTCAGCTCGGCCCTGTTAGGCTCCTCATCGGACACATGGACCACATTGTCCTCATTGCCCGCATTGTTCCCATTTCCCACATTGTCCTGATGGAACAGGTTCCAGAACTTCCGCAGGAAGCGATACGTACCCTCGATGCCGTTGGTATCCCAGGGTTTGCTCTGCTCGATGGGGCCCAGGAACATCTCGTACAGCCGCAGGGTATCGGCGCCGTACCTGGCGATGATGTCGTCGGGGTTGACAACGTTCAACTTCGATTTGGACATCTTCTCAACCTCACGACGCACGGTTAAGCGGTTATCGCCGTCATCCAGGACTTCTATCGGACGAGCACCCGTGCTACTACTCCTCGACTTGATGAATCCTCCAACATCTATCGTGTTGCGACTATCAACGTTCTCAATTGATTCATGACTTCCGCTGAACTGGAAGCTCAATCTGGCAGAAGAATTCTTCAGCTTTGGCCAGTAGGCCTCATAGACCGTTCTGATCCGTGCATCAAGCTCACCCCCATGTATCACCGCCTCTGAGACATAAACAAATGGGGCCACACTCGTCTCCATCCAACCTACATCCTCGACCGAATCCAACTTCTCCTCGATAGACACCCTGGATATGAAGGGAACAATGGCTGACACCCCCTGTATCATCCCCTGATTCACCAGTTTCCTGGCAGGCTCGTCAAAAGGCAGCCAGCCGCGGTCGTGTAGGAACTTGGTCCAGAAGCGGAAATAGAGCAGGTGGCCGGTGGCGTGCTCGCTGCCGCCCACGTACAGATCGATCTGCTTCCAGTAAGCGATGGCCTCGGGCGAGGCGAATCGCTCTGCGTTGTGCGGGTCCATGTAACGCAGGAAGTACCAGCTGCTCCCGGCCCAGCCTGGCATCGTCGTGGTCTCCAGGGGATAACCGTCATAGTTCCAGTCCTTGGCCCTTGCCAATGGCGGCTCCCCATCCTCAGTGGGCAGGAACTTGTCCACCTCGGGCAGCACCAGCGGTAACTCGCTTTCCGGCAGGGGATAGGGGATGTCGTCCCTGTAGTAGATCGGGATGGGTTCGCCCCAGTATCGCTGGCGACCAAAGGCGGCGTCACGCAGGCGGTAGTTGATCCGGCCCTCACCGGCCTCCAACTTCTCCAATTCCTGGATCGCCCTACGGATGGCATCGGGCACCTGCATGCCCTTCAGGAAGCCTTCACTGCAGATCGTGGCTTCCTTGCTTTCATCAGCCTCCTTCTCAATATCCGCTCCTTCGGTGACGGCGATGATCGGCAGACCGAAATGCTTCGCGAAGCGCCAGTCGCGCTGGTCACCACCGGGCACGGCCATGACCGCACCGGTTCCGTAGCCTGCCAGCACATAGTCGCCCACCCAGATCGGGATATCCGCCTCGGTGAACGGATGCTTCGCAAAACTGCCGGTGAACACGCCGGTGATCCGGTCCACCTCGGCCTGACGTTCCCGCTCGCTGCGGTTCTTCGCTTCCTGCACGTAGGATTCCACCTCGGCGCGTTGGCCTTCCGTGGTGTACTTGCCCACAAGGACATGCTCCGGTGCCAAGGTCAGGAAAGTGACCCCGAAGAGCGTATCGGGCCGCGTGGTAAAGACCTCAATAAAGTCATCGCCCACCGGGAAACGCACACTGGCCCCTTCGCTCCTGCCGATCCAGTTGCGCTGAGCCTCTTTCATGGACGTGCTCCAATCCAAGTCATCGAGACCGTCGAGCAGCCGTTGTGCATAGGCCGTGATGCGCATGCTCCACTGCGGCATCCGCTTGCGCTCCACCGGGTGGCCACCCCGCTCGCTCACACCATCCTTCACTTCATCGTTGGCGAGCACAGTACCCAGAGCTGGGCACCAGTTCACCCAGGCCTCGCTGAGGTAGGCCAAGCGGAAGTGCTGCAGCACCATCTGGCGCGTGCGCTCACTGAAGCCCTTCCATTCGTCCGCCGTAAACGCCCCGAGCGGCTCCTCGATGTCTCCGGTAAGGACCTCGGCATCCTGTCCCTGACAGCCCTCGGCCTCGAAGCGGTCGATCAGTTCCTCGATCGGACGGGCCTTGTTCGCACGGGTGTCGTACCAACTGTTGAACAGTTGCAGAAAGATCCATTGGGTCCACTTGTAGTAGGCTGGATCGCTGGTGCGGACCTCCCTATCCCAGTCAAAACTGAAGCCGATCCGGTCGAGCTGCTCCCGATAGCGTGCAGCGTTCACTTCCGTGGTCTTTGCGGGATGCTGTCCGGTCTGGATGGCATACTGCTCGGCTGGCAGGCCGAAGCTGTCGTAGCCCATGGGGTGCAGCACGTTGAAGCCACAGTGCCGCTTGTAGCGTGCCACGATATCGCTGGCGATGTAGCCCAACGGATGCCCCACGTGCAGCCCTGCACCGCTGGGGTAAGGGAACATGTCGAGCACGTAGTACTTCGGCTTGGAAGGGTCCTCGGTCGTCCGGTAGGTTCCCCGCTCCCGCCAGGCGTTCTGCCAGCGTGCTTCAATGGACCGATGGTCGTAGGACATGGTGCGAATGACCCGCAAATGTAGGCCGCTCCAGCGTGCCGGGCCCGCGCTCGATCCGCTCGGATCAAGGTTCTACCTTCGTCCCCGATGGGCATGGACCGGCACTACCGATCGCGTGCGCGCACTTCCACGATCAGCACGGTGGTGGGCATTGCGCTGGTCCTGTTCATGTTGGGTGTACTGGGCTTTCTGGTCTTGAATGCGCGGGCCTTGGAACGCTACTTCAAGGAGAACGTGCGGGTGGAGGTATATCTAAAGCGCGATGTTAAAGAAGTCGACATGATGCAGTTCCGGAAGGAGCTGGACATGGAACCCTTCGTGCGCGAGAGCCGCTACGTCACCTCCGAGGAGGCAGCCGAGCTGTTGAAGCAGGACCTGGGCGAGGATTTTCTGGGCGTGCTTGGAAGCAACCCCCTGCTTGCGTCCGTGGAACTGCGACTGAACGCCAGCCATGCACTCCCGGACAGCCTGCGCTGGATCGTGGAGCATCTGGAAAGCGACCCCCGGAGCCATGAGGTGGCCTACAACGCAGCTGTGGTGGAGAACATCGAATCCAATATGAACAAGCTGGGCATGGCGGTGCTTGGCTTCAGCGCCCTGCTGCTCATCATCGCCATTGCGCTCATCAACAACACCATCCGGCTGGCCATCTATTCCAAGCGCTTTCTGATCCGCACCATGCACCTGGTCGGGGCCACGCAGTGGTTCATCAAGAAGCCCTTCCTGGGCCAGAGCTTGTGGCAGGGCGTGTTGAGCGCATTGCTGGCCATGGCCTTGCTGGTCGGCACCATGCAGCTGATCGACCAATATGTACCTGACCTGCTGGCCTTCACCGATGCGCGGGTCCTTGCCATTTTGTTGGGCAGCGTGTTCCTGCTTGGCTTGTTCATTTCGCTGGCAAGCACGTGGTTCGCGGTGCGGCGCTACATTCGCATGAACTCAGAGGACCTGTTCTGGAGCTGACATGGTAAAGGGAAGCAATGACAACGAAATGCCGTTCACACGAACGAACTACCTATACCTCCTGATCGGCCTGGCCGTGCTGGTGGTGGGCTACGTGCTGATGAGCGGTGGAGGCAGCGGTGACCCGAACGTGTTCAACGAAGAGGAGATCTTCAGTGCCCGGCGGATCACCGTGGCACCGATCGTGATCCTGGCCGGGTACATCTTCATCATCCATGCGATCATGAAGCGTTCGGCCGAGTGACAGGCGGCCTCATGGGACCTTTCCACATCGTGCCCTCCCGTAAGCGTGGGTACCACCTGTCAAGCCTGCCATGACGCTGTTCGAAGCTGTGCTTATCGCCATTGTCGAAGGGATCACGGAGTTCCTGCCGATCTCTTCCACCGGACATATGATCATCACCGAGAAGTTGCTCGGGATGAAGGCCGATGCGTTCACCAAGGCCTACCTGGTGAACATCCAGTTCGGAGCGATCCTTTCGGTCGTGGTGCTGTATTGGAAGCGTTTCATCAAGTCGCTCGATTTCTATTACAAGCTCCTGGCGGCCTTTGTACCGACAGCCATCCTCGGTTTCCTCCTGAACGATCACATCGATGCCTTGTTGGACAATGTCCATGTGGTGGCCATCACCTTGCTTCTTGGCGGTATTCTGCTGGTGTTCATCGACCGGTGGCTGGACCCCAAGGAGGAGGTTGAGATCAACTATCGGAGGTCCTTCATGGTGGGTCTGTATCAGAGTATCGCCATGGTACCCGGAGTGAGCCGATCCGCTGCGACGATCATCGGTGGGATGTTGCAGGGCATGACCCGGAAACAGGCGGCGGAATTCAGCTTCTTCCTGGCCGTGCCGACCATGTTCGCGGCTTCGGCCTATAAGCTGCTGAAAGGGGTGCAGGAGACGCCCGGTCTGTTCAATGAGGACAACCTTGGCATACTGCTGCTGGGCAATGTGGTGGCCTTTGTGGTGGCCATGGCCGCCATCCGCTTCTTCATCGCATTCCTCACGCGGCATGGCTTCCGATGGTTCGGCTGGTACCGGATCGTATTGGGCACGGTATTGCTCATCCTCCTTGCAATGGGCACGGACCTGAGCGTCGTATGACCCAACAGCTGCCTGGACCTGAGGAGGGGGGCTTTCTTCTGGTGGACAAGCCCCGGGGCTGGACCTCCTTCGATGTGGTGGGGAAATTGAGGGGTGCGCTGAAAGCCCGCTTCGGCCACAGGGTAAAGGTGGGGCACGGCGGCACCTTGGACCCCTTGGCCACCGGCCTGCTGGTGCTCGGCTACGGACCCTACACCCGGAAGCTTCAAGAGCTTACCGGTTCCGACAAGACCTACGAGGGTGAGATGACCCTGGGTGCCGTCACTCCTTCCTATGACCTGGAGACCGATCCTCAGGACCTCAAACCGTACGCACACATCGACCTGACCACCATCGAAGATTCCCTCCCGGGGTTCCGAGGGCCCATCATGCAGCGCCCTCCCTCCTTTTCGGCCAAGCGCCACCAAGGGGAAAGGGCCTACTTCAAGGCCCGTGCCGGGGACGAAGTGGAAATGGACGCGGTCCCGGTGACCATCCATGCCCTGGAGATGTTCGGACAGGACGGTCCACGCGTCCGGTTCCGCACCACGGTAAGCAAAGGCACCTACATCCGCAGCCTCGTGCATGACATCGGGCAGGCTCTGGGCTGCGGGGCCTACTTGAGCGGCCTCCGCAGGACCCGGGTGGGTGCGCTGGATGTGACCGATGCGAAGAGCCCCGAGGACTGGTCGGCCTTCATCTGCGTCCGCTGAGAACGGCAACCGGCAATGGGCATGGACGATCGGGGCCCGATCGTACTATATTCGCCGCCCCATTCGATGGGCCCGTAAGCCGATCACGTCATGAAGTTGACCTCTTTCAAGTTCGATCTACCCAAGGAACTTATCGCCCTTTACCCGGCCAAGGACCGCGATGGCAGTCGCCTGATGGTGCTGCATAAGAAGGACGGCAAGATCGAACACCGCAAGTTCAAGGACATCCTGGATTACTTCGATGATGGGGACATCTTCATCATGAACGACACCAAGGTCTTCCCTGCCCGCCTTTGGGGTAACAAGGAGAAGACGGGTGCCAAGATCGAGGTGTTCATGCTCCGTGAACTGAACCGGGACAGCCTCCTCTGGGATGTGTTGGTCGACCCGGCCCGGAAGATCCGTATCGGCAATAAGCTGTACTTCGGGAAGGACGACGAGCTGGTGGCCGAAGTGATCGACAACACGACCAGTCGGGGACGTACGTTGCGATTCCTGTTCGACGGCTCGTACGAGGAGTTCAAGCAGGCGATCACCGACCTGGGGGAGACCCCGCTGCCGAAGTACATCAAGCGGGAAACGGAACCCTCCGATGCGGAGCGATACCAGACGATCTATGCGCGGCATGAAGGAGCGGTGGCCGCACCGACCGCAGGGCTGCACTTCAGCCGTGAGCTGATGAAGCGCATGGAACTGAAGGGGATCGGATTCGCTCCTGTGACCCTGCACGTGGGCTTGGGGACCTTCCGACCGGTGGAGGTCGAGGACCTGACCAAGCACAAGATGGACAGTGAACAGGTCATCATCAACAGCGAGACCTGCAAGCTGGTGAACGATGCCAAGGACCGGAAGAACAAGGTCTGCTGCGTGGGCACCACGACGATGCGCGCCATCGAGAGCAGTGTCAGCACCGAGAACCACATCAAGCCGCTGAACGGATGGACCAACAAGTTCATCTTCCCTCCCTACGATTTCAGCATCGCGGATTCCATGATCACCAACTTCCACATGCCGGAGAGCACATTATTGATGCAAGTGGCGGCCTTTGGTGGTTATGAGCATGTCTGGAACGCGTACAAGGTGGCCATGAAGGAGAAGTATCGCTTCTTCTCCTACGGCGATGCGATGTTGATCATCTGATCATGGAGCGGGCCGCGATCATCGTGGCCGGCGGTACCGGCACCCGGTTCGGTGGTGCCGTGCCGAAGCAGTTCATGCTCCTTCAAGGCAAACCGATCCTCTGGCATGCTTTGATGGCCTTTCATGCCGCCGATCGCGATATGCGGATCGTCTTGGTCCTGCCTGAGCAGCATCTGGACATCTGGCGTACGATGTGCATCGGTCATGGGATCACCGTGGAACATGAGGTGGTGGCCGGCGGATCGGAGCGCTATCATTCCGTGCGGGCGGGGGTCTTTTCCCTGTCTGGAAAACCGATCATCGCCGTACATGATGGGGTACGCCCATTGGTCTCCAAGGACTTGATCGAACGTTGCTTCGCCGAGGCTGCGGCGCATGGGTCCGCGATCCCGGTGGTGCCTGTGACCTCCTCGTTCCGCTTGGTGGAGAACGGCAACAGTCGTGCGATAGATCGCTCCGCGTTGAGGGTCGTCCAGACCCCTCAATGCTTTCAGGCGGATGTTCTGCGCGAAGCCTTCGAGCAAAGGTTCGACCCCCGGTTCACGGACGAAGCTTCGCTGGTCGAGGGGACCGGAAGACAGGTCCATTTGGTGGAAGGTGAGATCACCAACATCAAGGTCACGCGACCCATGGACCTGCGACTGCTGGAAGGGTTGATGGGACGGACCGACTGAGGTCCCGGCTATTTTTGGTCCATGGCGTTGGATATCCGGCAACTGGAAAAGGACGCCCTCATCGAGCTTGTGGAGGGGATGGGCGAGAAGCCGTACCGAGCCCGCCAATTGTGGGATTGGCTTTGGCGGAAGGGCGCGCTCAGTTGGGAGGAGATGAGCGACCTGCCCAAGGTCTTTCGGGAGAGGCTGGCTTCCAACACCATGCTGCGTCCATTGGTATTGGCCGAGGAGCAGCGCAGCGCGGATGGCACGGTGAAATGCGCATTCAGGACCTGGGATGATCATGTAGTAGAGGGGGTGCTGATCCCCACCCCCACCCGCCTGACGGCCTGCATCAGCAGTCAGATCGGGTGCAGCCTGACCTGCAGCTTTTGCGCCACGGGTAAGCTGAAGCGCGTCCGGAACCTGGACACCGCCGAGATCGTGGACCAGGTGGTGCTCATTGACCGGTTGGCGCGGAAGCACCATCAGCAGGGCCTCACCAACATCGTGTACATGGGCATGGGCGAACCCCTGCTCAACTACTCCGGGGTGTTGCGCAGCACCGAACGCATCAGCAGGGAGGATGGCCTGGGCATGAGCCCGCGAAGGATAACTGTGAGCACAGCGGGGATCGCCAAGATGATCCGCAGGATAGCCGACGATGGAGCGCGGTTCAACCTGGCGCTCAGCCTGCATGCGGCGAACGACGCCAAGCGCGACCGCATCATGCCGATCAACGAACAGAATTCGCTGGCCGAGCTCAAGGATGCCCTGCGATACTACACGCATGTCACCAGGAAGGACGTCACGTTCGAGTACATCCTGCTCAGGGGCTTCAATGATTCATTGGACGATGCCCAAGAGCTTGTGCGTTTTGCGAGCGACGTGCATGCGAAGGTGAACCTGATCGAGTACAACCCGATCGGAGATGGTGCTTTTCAACGGACCTCCCCACAGATGGCCGAGGCATTCCAACATGCCTTGGAGAGCAAGGGGATCACGGCACGGATCCGGCGCAGCCGTGGCCGGGACATCGACGCAGCCTGTGGTCAGCTGGCGAACAAGAACGCGGCTGCTCCCTGAGCAGGGGTACGGAGCGGAACGTGTGTTGGGGATCCGGTTCAGAATGCCAGGCCGACCTTCAGGCCCAGGAAGAACGCTACGGTGATGTCGTCCTGCGGGACCACCTCGTAGTCAAAATAGATCGCATTGTCGTTATCCATATCACGCCGCGTATACTCCTTGACGATCTGCATGTTGCGATCTCGCAGACCGACCCCGGCATAGACATCGAACAGCCAGTTACTGGTCGCGCTCAAGCGCTGGTAGCCGAAGAGCAATCGGAGGTCATTATAGATCCGCTGGTCCCGCAGACGGTCATCGGTAAGCGCCCCTGTACTGTCCTGTTTGGTACGGATATCCTTGCTGTAGTTCAGGTGAGCGAACTCCAGATGGAGATAGGTCCCCTGAGGCTCGATATCATCCACCAGATAATACCGGAACCCAAAGTGGTACGAAGGCCTTGCCAGAAGCTCGGTGCCCCGTCCGTAATCATCCGCATCGTCCCCGGCGAACGAGACGTTGAGGTAGTTCCGCCAGGTGAACCCGATGGCCACTTCCGCGCTGAGCCGGTGTGTGAGGGCTCGTTCGTAATACAACGGGATCTCCCCGCGGAAGAAGAGCAGTGGGTTCAGCTTGATCACGTTCTTCACCACATCCACGGTGTCGAACTGTTGGGCAAGCCGGTCGCGCTGCAGGATGACCTTGGGCTTGGCCTTCTTCTTCATCTCCTGAGCGTGCAGCGCACTGATACCGGAAGTGGCCAGTACAAGGGCAAGCAGGACCGTTCGCCAGGGGATCATGGTACGCATCGCACACGAATGTAAGCAGGGATCGATGCGCCGATACCATTGCCTGAAAAGCGTGACCCGGATCCATCACTGGTCGCCATCTTTGCCGGGCATGATGACACTGGAACAGATCCAGGCCCCGGTATCCGGGGAAATGCGTGTGTTCGAACAGCATTTCCGGGATTCCATGAAGAGCAAGGCCGCGCTCCTGGACCGTATCATGCATTACATCGTCAAGCGCAAGGGCAAGCAAATGCGGCCCATGTTCACCCTGCTCAGTGCCCGGATGTTCGGCCCCGTGAACGAAGGTGGTTTTGTGGCGGCCTCGCTGATCGAACTGTTGCACACGGCCACTCTGGTGCATGACGATGTAGTGGACGGAAGTCCGGTGCGTCGAGGGTTCTTCAGCATCAATGCGCTGTGGAAGAACAAGATCGCCGTGCTGGTCGGTGACTACCTGTTGAGCCGGGGATTGCTGTTGGCGGTGGACAACGGACAGTTCGAGCTGTTGCGCATCGTCAGTCGGGCGGTCCGGGAGATGAGCGAAGGTGAATTGCTCCAGCTGGAGAAGGCTCGCGGGCTCAATTTCGATGAGGCGGTATACTTCGACATCATTCGTCAAAAGACCGCCAGCTTGATAGCCGCTTGTTGCGCCAGTGGAGCCGCTTCGGGTGGGGCCAGCGCGGAGGAGATCGAGCGCATGCATCGCTTCGGGGAGCACACCGGGATCGCCTTCCAGATCAAGGATGACCTGTTCGATTATGGTTCGGGCACTGGTGCTGGAAAACCGACCGGGCTGGACATTCGTGAACGAAAACTGACCCTCCCACTGATCCACTCGCTGCAGCAGGTGGGCCGAAGTGACCGTCGTTGGATGGTGCGCGCGGTGAAAGCGCGGTCCCAGGATGGCAGGGAGATCGCTCGTGTGATCGAGATGGTGATGGCGACCGGTGGGATAGACCATGCCCGTATGCGCATGCTGGAGCACCGGGATGAAGCGTTGCGCATACTGCATACGTTCCCCGTTTCTGAAGCGCGCAACTCGCTCGAAGGTCTCGTTCAACTTACCGTGGAAAGAGAACGATGAGATCCGTCGCACTGCTTGCTCTCCTGGTCGCAGGTGCCTGCGGGAGCGCGGACCAGGAGGTGCCGCATCAAAGCACCCCTGTGACCGGGGTCGACAGCACGTTCACGGAGAACGGCATGCAACGCGTGCGCCTCAAGGACGGCATTATTGCCGAGGGCGAAATGAAGGATGGTGAAAGGGTCGGGGTCTGGCGTTCGCACTTGCCGAACGGAAAACTGCTTAGCCAGATCGAATACCGGAATGGCCGGAAACATGGGCCCACCGTGGTCTATCATCCGAACGGGGCGGTCCGGTACACGGGAGCGTATGAGGACGACCAACCTTCCGGGACCTGGCGTTTTTACGACAAGGAAGGGGAGCTGGTCCGGGAATTGGAGCGCACAGCCACCGGGGATGCCGGGTCGTAGCACCCCTTGCGGTCGATGGGTGCTGTAACTTCGTCGTCCTTTTCATGATCCCACCGGATAAGATCCAAGCGGTCAAGGAAGCTGCCCAGGTGGAGGAGGTGGTGGGCGAGTTCGTTGCGCTCAAACGGAAAGGTCCCCGCTTCCTGGGTCTATGTCCCTTCCACAATGAAAAGACACCGAGCTTCACGGTCAGTCCTGCGTTGGGTATCTACAAGTGCTTTGGATGTGGTGAAGCGGGCGATAGCATCAACTTCCTGCGGAAGCATGAGCATCTGAGCTACGTTGAAGCGATCAAATGGCTGGCCAGCCGATACGGCATCGAATTGCCGGAAGAAGAGGCAAGCCCGGAACAACTGGCTGAACAAAGCGAACGCGAGAGCGTGGCGGTCGTGCAGAACTGGGCCCGGAACTGGTCCGTGGACCAACTCTGGAACACCGATGAGGGCAGGCGCATCGGGCTCGGGTATTTCGAGGAGCGCGGGTTCAGTGAGGATACGATACGTCGGTTCGAGCTTGGCTACGTTCCTGAACGAGGGGATGCCTTCGCTACGGCAGCCCTGGCACATGGGTTCCTTCCCGAGGTCCTTGAAAAGGCGGGGTGGATCAAGCGCAGGGAGAACGGAAAGGCGTGGGACTTCTTTCAGGGAAGGGTCACTTTCCCGGTACATGGCCTCAGCGGTCAGGTCATTGCATTTGGTGCACGCACCTTGCGCAATGACAAGAAATTGGCCAAGTATTTCAATAGCCCCGAAAGTGCCCTGTACGTCAAGAGCCGTTCGCTTTACGGCATCCACTTCGCCAAGCGGAGCATCAGTGCAGAGGGGAACTGCTACCTCGTGGAAGGGTACACCGATGTCCTGGCCATGGCCCAGGCCGGTGTATCGAACGTGGTCGCCAGCAGCGGGACCAGCCTTACCGAGGACCAGGTCCGGCTGATCAAGCGCTATGCCGGCCACGTGACCATCCTGTATGATGGGGATGCGGCGGGCATGAAAGCCAGCCTTCGTGGGATCGATATGATCCTCGCTGAAGGTCTGGGCGTCAAGGTGGTCAGTTTCCCGGAAGGCGATGACCCCGACAGTTTCATCAGAAAGCAGGGGGAGGCCGAGCTGCAGGGTTACCTGAGATCGCATGCCAGGGATTTCCTGGTGTTCAAGACCGACCTGTTGGTCGATGGTGCCGGGAATGACCCGGTAGCCAAAGCGGGAGCCATCCACGAGATCGTGGAAAGCATCTCCAAGGTGCCGGACCACGTCCTTCGCTCCCTCTACCTCAAGGAATGCAGCTCGCGCTTGGGTGTGAGCGAGCAGGCCCTCATCAGTGAATTGAACAAGCTGCTACGGGTCGCCTATCGCAAGCGGCTCGGGAGGGACCAGGTGCCGGAGGAATTGGCCCCGGCCATTCGACCACCCGAGCCTGAGAAGAAAGAACGTGACACCAGCGCACAGGAACGCGATCTGCTGCGCATGCTGCTTTGCTACGGTCATGAACGCATCGTGGTGCCGTTCCAGAACGACGATGGAAGCACGAGCGAGGAGGAGACCACGCTGGCGGAGACCATGTTCACGCTGCTGGCGGTGGACGACATCCTTTTCGATCAGCCGCTCTTCAAGGAGATCTATTTGGATTACAGGCACACCTCCAACCTGGGCCAGGAGGTGGAGCGCGGCCGCTATGCCGGACATGACAAGGATGATTGGCGGAACCTGGCGATCGACCTGCTCAGCGATCGCTATACGTTAAGTCCCAACTGGCGGGAAAAGCATCGGATCCATGTCTCCTTGGAAAGGGATAATCTGCTGGATGCCCTTGAAGAGGCCATCGACATCCTGCGGGAACGACGTGTCGACCGCATGATCCGGGAAAAGCAGGACCGCCTGAAGAGCGGGATCGGGGCTGAGGAGGAGCGCACCGTGCTCGGCGAGATACGGGCCCTCTCAGAAGCCAAACGGGCGCTGGCAAAGCGGACTGGCCGTGTGGTGGTAGGCTGATCTCTCGGCATCAACAGGCAGCGGCGAATAAGTGCCCGATCGGACCGCGGGGTCGATCGGCAGAATGCCTTAACATCGTGGTACCATGATCAGCTACCACACCTTTCTCCTGATGGACCTTGCGCAACGCACCGAATGCCTGCATGAGCATGGTCGCTTTCTGGCCGTGGGCATGGGACCATCGAGCCTGGAGGCTTATTTCGTGGTGAACGACTTCTTTGTGAACGTGCGCATGGATCAGGAGGACATGGCCATCATGCAACTCCTGCCCCTCCGCGACCTCGAACAGATCGGTCACTTGTTCTACCTCATCGATGAGGCCGAGGAACTTGAAAAGGACCCGAACGTGGTGCTTGTCCGATCATTCTTCAATGGATGGTGCAATTCCGATCCTGCGATCATCAATTGAACAGCGCGTCAGCGTTTCCCCGAACCCATCCCTTGAAGCAACAGGTCAACGCTGAAGACCAGCTCGTTCTCCTGCCGCACCGGATCACCGGTGGGGCGCAGCAGTTCAGGTCCTTCCGCACGGGGATCCTTGATCGCAGGGTCCAGAGGCCATGCGTTCATGGCTTCAGCCGGATAGGGTCGCAACAGCGCGAGCACATCGGCCAAGGGAAGGTCCCGCTGAAGCCAAAGCCGTTCATCATCCCGGTGCAGCAGCACCGGTGATCGGTGGTGGGGCAGTGCCTGGATGGTCCGGTTGGCCACGGTGGTGATGATCGCGAAGTTCCTTTCCGATCGTCCGGTCAATGGGTCCTGCCAATCATCCCATATCCCGGCAAAGGCATGTGGTCCGGGTCGATCGGTCAAGTGGACCAGAAAAGGTTCGGATAGCTTCTTTTCCGTGGTCCCCTCCACGAACGCGTCGAAGGGCACCAAACAACGTTTGGACCGAATGGACCGCCGGAATGCAGGCTTCACGATGATGTCCAAGGCCCCCCTGTAGTTCGGGTCGTTCTCCTTGTTCCGGTCTCCTTCCGCACGTGCATTGAAGAAATACAGGCGTTTCTTGGCCCAGAACGGCGTTAGACCGAACACGGCCATGTTCAACTCAGTGGGATCGTGGTCCGTGATCACCGGTGCCGACCGGCCAACACCGATATTCACCGATGGAGAGCAGACGAAGTCCACGGATCGCTCGACCTGAAAGCGTTTCTCGATCGCCTCGACCTTTTGAACGAGCACATAACGACCACACATGACCCTGGCGATCTCCGTTCACTCCATCAACCGGTCATGGCCGCTCTTCAGAGGTTTCACCACCCCGGAACGTTCCATACCTATGACAAAGTACTTGGTCTCTCCACGCCAGGGGATCTTGGCATACCGCTCCACGTAATCCAGCTTGACCCGTTCACCGCTCAAGGAAGCCGCCTCCAAGGCATCGAACAAGGAATCGTTCCCAGAGGCGACAGAGAACGAAAAGACCTCGTTCAGGTTGTTGCCACGCGCATCGATCGCTCCGAAGCTCTGCATGTTCAATTGTCCCTCGGAGGTCTTGAAGAGCATGCCCCTCTTGCTCATCTTGATCACTACTCCACTGCGCGATCCCTTGCTGTAGGATCCGTAATAAAGGAAAAGCATCACTGCCAAGATCAGGAGTCCGATGACCAGGAACAGACGACGGAAGAACCGTTTTATCCGAGCAGCGACACTTGGCTGTTCTGCGGACCCCTTTGGGCTTTCTTGCTCCATTGTTCGAAGATAGTCCGTCCCTTTCGAAGGTGATGTGTCCAGCTACCTTTACCCATGATGGCACACACCCATCGCCATGGCCGAAGCCATGCCCTTGGAGCGAAGGCCCTGGGTTATGCCTTTTTGCTGAATCTGTTGTTCACCGTGGTGGAGGCCATCGGAGGGTTGGCAACAGATAGCGTTGCCGTATTGAGCGATGCAGTGCATGACCTCGGCGACTCATTGGTGCTCGGTACAGCATGGTATCTGCAACGACTTTCGGACAGGGACCGCGATCAGAAATACTCGTATGGCTATGGACGATACAGCATGTTGGGAGGCTGGATGGCCAGCATGGTGCTGATCCTCGGCGCGCTGTTCATGCTGTCGATGAGCATCCCACGGCTCTGGTCTCCGGGTGAGCCACATGCCCCGGGAATGATCCTATTGGCCGTGTTCGGCCTGGTGGTCAACTCCCTTGCGGCGTACTTGCTGAGAGGCGGTGAAAGCCTGAACGAGCGTGGCGTGTTCCTGCACCTGTTGGAGGACGTGCTGGGCTGGGCCGCCGTGTTGATCGGTGCCATCATCATCCACTTCACCGGGGCCCGGATCATCGATCCCTTGCTTTCGATCGGGATCAGTGTGTTCATCCTGTACAATGCGGTCCGCACCTTGCGCCAGGGCACCAAGATCCTGATGCAGGGGCTTCCGGAGCACTTCGACACACTGGCTGTGAGCGAGGCACTGTCAACCATCCCCGGAGTGGTGGATACGCATGATCAACATGCCTGGAGCCTGGATGGGGAATTCATTGTACTCACCATACACCTGGTCGTGAACGAGACCGGCTGGGATGCCGGTGAACGCATCAAGACCGAGGCGCGACGCATCCTGCATGAACGTGGCGTGGACCATGCGACCATCGAACTGGAGCCCCCAATGGATGCGGAAGGTCCATTTCCAAGCTGAGGCCCTCCGGCGCGACCGAAGGCCCCCTCATCATCCCATGCTGGAAGCGTGTCAGCGCTCGATCACGATCTTCCGCTCCACGCTGGCTTTCGAACCCTGCAAACGAACTACGAAGACCCCTGGGGGAAGCCCGGACAGGTCCAGCGTTCTCAAGAGCTCACGGCGACCTTGGACCCCCAGGTCCCAGGACCGCACCTCTTTGCCAAGCAGGTCCAACAGGACCAAGTTCATGGCCTGAAGCTCGCGGTCCCCGGCCAATTCCACGGTCACGGCCCCCTGCGTCGGGTTCGGCCAGACCTCGAAACGGGTCAAACCCAGGGACAGCTCTCCAATGCCGATCGTACAGGGTTCCGGTCCGATATACACATCGACGAAGGCGGTATCCGAAGTGCCGCAGACAGGGCTCGACACAATGTATTGGAACATGCCTGACGTGCTTCCGAATATGGGGGTCAGTTCGGTGGGATAAGGCCCGAAGTTGAATCCATCGGAGAACCAACTCCCGGTCTGGTCCGGATTACCGCTCAATGCCATGCTGAGCGCGTACGTGCTGTCCTCCTCACAAACCTCCACGGACGAACCCACACCGGCATTCGGCAGTTGGACAATGGTTACGGTCACCGTTGCAGAAGGGTCCGGACAATTGCCCAGACCGGGCACGGTATAGTTGTATGCCCCCGGTGGATCGGTGAGCGGGTTGAAGATGCCGCTATGCGGTTGGTTGCCCGGACGGGTCCATGTGCCGTTGGTCTGCGGATTGCCTCCCAGAAACGGGAACAGGTCCACCGGAGCGCCGCCGACACAGGCCTGTGCGGTCCCGTCGGTTCCCGGATCGCCGTTGGGCAGGTACATGATCAGGAGCGATTGTTCAGCCGGATTGCAGGGTGGCAAAGGGTTGAACGAGTATGTATAGAGCCCGGCCATGCTCGTACCTGGGATGAACTGTCCGTTGCTCGGTTGGTTCAACGGATTCGTCCATGTACCTCCCGGGTCCGGCGAGCCTCCCAATTGGGAGATGAGCGAGAACGGCGGGTCCGAGGTACATACGTCGATCTCCGCATACTGCCCGGGATCGGGGTCCATACCGGGGCTGATGGTCCGGGTCCCCTGCCAGGTATCCACGACGTTCCCGTTCAGTTCCAGTTCCACGATGAACGTATAGTTCCCGGGTGTTTGATAGTTCCCGAGCGGACCAACGGCCTGGCTGAAACCTTGGGAACCACCACCCGAACCGCTCGCCTGAAGCGTGATCGTCACGGTCGTTCCGGCCAGGCCCGTGGTGAACCCGGTCAGCATGGCATTGCCCGGGATACTGCCATTGATGGTGAAATTGACCAGGTCGCAGGTGGTGATCTGGTTCGGAGTGATCACCACATTGTTGATCCCTTGCGCTTGCACGCCAATGGTGAACAAGCAAGCGATGATCGGGGTAATGGATCGGTGCATGGAGCGGTTCTTTTTCTCGATCCAAAAGTACGAAGACAGGTACCGCCGTGCTTTCCCACCTTTGCCCAATGGTCTACAGGCCGATGTTGATGCTGATGAGCGCCGTCATGGTCGGTCCTTCCGCGCACGCACAGGTCATCAATGAAGTGGTGGCCAGTCCGCTGGACCAGGGACCCTACGCGGGTACGGATCTGGTCGAGTTGTTCAATCCAGGAGGGACGACCGTGGACCTGACCGGCCTTCAATTCGTCGTGGGTGCTTCACGAAGTCGGATCCCCGGCCCGCTTTTCCTCGCACCCGGGGGCTTCCAGGTGTTCCGTTTCGATCGGAGCGGACAGGGAGAAGGGAGCATCATTCCTCTTTCCCTCTCACGGAGCGGTGGTACGCTCATGCTCTTGTCCAGGTCAGGCACCGATATCCTGGACCTATTCTCATACCCCGAGCTTCCTCGCGGGACCTCCATCGGACGCAGCCCGGACGGCTCGTCCAATTGGAGCTTTCTTCCGGAACCCAGTCCTGGCGGCCCGGTGCGAGGCACGGACCGCATCCAGACACGCTGTCCTGAACTTCAGTTGGTCCCGGTCGAAGAGGGCTGGACCATCGAGCCAAGGCCGACCCGGGAGGTCCGCTTCACGCTTGACGGCTCATCACCCCTCTCCGGTGGGGCCGAGGTCTGGTCCGGGCGGCCTTTCCCTGGCACAGGGATACTTCGCGCGGTAACGGTCTCGCCAGGCGAGTTGCCGGGGCCCGAATTGACCAAAGCGCTTGCTCCAATTTCCGGACCTGAGCTTCATCTGTGTGTCCTGCACGAGGACCTGTGGGACCCCGGTTCGGGGATCTACGTGGATGGGGATCATGCGAACTTCACACGCAGCGGTCCGGAATGGGAACGGCCGGCCCGCGTGTTGTCGCGGAACGCCGGATCGGAGTGGACTGCACATGTGGGTATTCGGATCAGCGGAAGCGGCTCGCGCAGCTTGCCGAAACGCTCGTTCCGACTGGCCGACCGCGGCCGGTTCAACGGGGATGGGAGCATGCGATCGCCGGAAGGATCTCCATTGAGGACCATGGTCGCCCGGGCGGATGCTACACCTCATGCAACACTGCGGAACCTGTTCATGGCGGAGGTGGCTCGTGAGAGCGGCATGCGAACGGATGTGCGTCGGTCGCACTTGACATCCCTGTACCTCAACGGTGATCATTGGGGGACCTATCGCATCATGCCAGCCAAGGATGAGGACTGGCTCCGTACCCTGTCGGGCAATGTTCCTGTGGAGATCATCGACGGCCCGGAAGCTCGCTCAATAAAGGGGGGACGCGATCATTACGAACAGGCCCTGCTGCTATTGAGGGACGGAGCACCACTGCATGAGCTGGAGCGATGGATGGATGTGGAAAGTTTGATCGAGCTGGCCTGTTTCGATCTGTACACCGGACGTGCCGACCACGACCTGAACATGCGTTGCTGGAGACCTGAAATGCCGAACGCACGCTGGCGGTGGGTCCTGTATGACATGGACCTATGGGCACTGCCGAACGACCCAAGCCTGGAACGGATCATGAGCGCACCCTTCCCCTCGGCGCCCTTCCTGGGGGAGATCATGGCACACGCGCAACTTGCGGAGCTGTTCATCGCCAGGATGACAACCCTCTTGAACACCACGCTCTCCCCGGACCGGGCTGAACAGATCCTGCTGCGCTTGTATCGGGACAACCACCAGTTGTTGTTGGAGGACCACCATCGATGGCATGACGAACTTCCAGGGATGCCGTCCCCGGAGGAAAGCTTGAAAGAACTCCTGAACATGGTGCAGGAAAGACCACAACACCTGTTCGGGCAATTGGCCAGATGCTCCGGTTCTGAAGTGGTCAGCATGAAGGTCTGGGTGGCACCGGGCGGGACCGTACTGCTCGAAGGACAACCCCTGCCAAGGGGGCATGTGAGGTTGTCCCTGTTGAAGGGGAGATCCCTACGGCTCGGGGTGGTCCCTGACACGAACATGGAATTCGCCGGATGGAAGGATGAACGTTTAGCACCGATGGAAAGGACCGTTCAGGCCGGAACCACCGCGCGACTCAAAGCATGCTTCCGACCGGCCGACGGATCAAGCCACCACAGCTTGGACAAGGCCAGCCAGGATCGCTTTGCCGTCGGTGTTACCAAGCCGCTCATCCGCGGCACGCTCGGGATGCGGCATCATTCCGAAGACGTTCCGAGCAGCGTTGCACACCCCGGCAATGTGGTCCAAGCTGCCATTGGGGTTCGATCGATCCGATAGCTGGCCGTTCGCGTCGCAATAGCGGAAGAGCACCTGGTCGTTCCGCCGCAGTTCCTGCAATTCGTTCTCCGGCAGGTAGTACCGCCCCTCACCATGGGCCACGGGTATCTTCAGGACCTTCCCGGATAGTTCCGAGGTCAGGGGCGAGTTCGCGGTCCCGGCCGTAACGTGCACGTTCCTGCACACGAAGCGCTGACCCGCATTGTGCAACAGGGCGCCCGGCAACAGGCCTGCTTCGCAGAGCACTTGGAATCCATTGCAAATACCCAGAACGGGAGCACCTTTCCGGGCATGGGCGACCACTTCCTGCATGATGGGGGAGAAGCGGGCAATGGCCCCCGACCGTAAATAATCCCCATAGGAGAACCCACCTGGAAGAACGATCAATTCGCATCCTTTCAGGTCGTGCTCCTTGTGCCAAAGGCGCTCCACCTTCCTGTTCAACACAGTGGCCAGGACAAAGACCATGTCCTCATCGCAATTGGAACCCGGAAAAACGACCACCCCGCATTTCATGCCACAAAGGTACTTCAGGCCATCCACCGCATCATTCCCGCCGTGGCCAGCATGGCCAACAGGATCAGTTCCGCCAACCAGGTCCGCTGCAGGAGTTGGAACGGATAGGTCAGGAAGAGGGACATGGGAAGTGCAACAAGGGCCATTGGGAACCTTCCTCCTGTGAACAGTTCGAAAACGACGATGGGAATGGAGGCCGCAAGCAACGCCAGGATGGAGCTCCTCAGGTTCTTCTCGCTCATGACGCTACGCCCATAGACCGTCGAGAAAGAAACGACGGCATAGAACAGGAACGGCAGGAACACCAGGGCCGCAGCGATCAACAACCATTGCGGAACACGTTCCTGGGCGGGGAGTGGCAGTGAGCTTATGGAAGGGTCGAGAACATGCCCGGGGCCCAGGAACAGCGCTCCGAACATCCATGCCAGGAACAGGACCGTTGAGAAGCCCAGGAGCGGAGTGAGGAACTCACGCAGGCTGAACGACCGCATTACCGATACCGAGGCCAGCAGGACAACGAGAAGGAAAGCATACGGCAGGTAAAAGAGCGCGGAGATCCCGATGAGGCTTCCGGCATCGAAGATGGCTGCAAAGGCGCGCATCTTGCCTTGGATGCTCCAGATCCGGCCCAAGGCGAACACCACGAAGGGCATGCCCAACAGAGCGGGGTCGCAGGACGCTCCTCCAGGGGCCATGGAGAGCACGATCGGGAACAACAAGGCTGGAAGATGGTTCCGTCGTTCGAAGAGCTCCACCCGATTGGCCAGCACATCGATCCAGATGGCCGATCCCAACGTGATCGCCACACCTGTGATCCAAGCGGCCCATGGAAACGCGAGGAACCACGCTTCGAAGGGCCGAAAGAGGAGCATGGTGCCGAGCGGACCCGGGTCCGGGGACCTTCCCGGTCCCGGGACCCACAGGGCCGGTACCAAGATGACAAGGATCATCAGGATGGCCGGTTGATAGGTTCGGAACCAGTTGACGAACATGTTCTTGCTATCGCCGGTGGTCGGCTATATTTGACGACCACAAAGCACGACGGACATGCAGGAGATCTGGTTCGGGATCGGTAGGGCGCTGGAAATGACCTTTGATTGGCTGCTGGTGCCTTTCGGGTGGCTGCCTGTTGTGGGGATCATCGCCGTGATGTCGATCGGCTTTCTGTATTGGATGAGCTTACAGAACCGGTACAACAAGCGTGCACGCGAGAAGGGAGAGCATCTTTGAGCTCAGACCTGCTGCGGTGCGCGGGCATTCGGTTTGCGGGCCAGATCGTGCCCGATATCGGTGCGATGATACTTTCCCTTGAAATCGATGAGCTGAACGTTGGTGTAGGCGTTCACCACGGCCTGTTCAAGGTCCTTACCGAAGCACGTGACGGACAGTACCCGGCCTCCATTCGTGCGCAGTTCCTCTCCATCCTTGGTCGTGCCTGAATGGAACAGGAGCGCGTTCCGCAGGAGCTCTGAACCACCGATCGGAAAGCCCGTTCGGTATTTCCCCGGATAGCCTTCCGAGGCCAGGACCACGGTGGCTGTGGTCCTGTCATCCACATCAACATGGCACTCACTGAGCGTATCGGTGGCAATGCCCTCGAACAGATCGAGCAGGTCGGAGCGCAGCCGCGGCAGGATGGCCTGTGCCTCGGGGTCGCCAAGTCGCACATTGTACTCGATCACGTAAGGGTCGCCCTTCACGTTCATAAGGCCCATGAACAGGAATCCCTGAAAGGGGATCCCCTCTGTTGAAAGGCCTCTGATCGTTGGGGCGGCGATACGATCGTGTACTTTCTGCATGAAGTCCTTGTCAGCGAACGGGACCGGAGATACCGCTCCCATCCCTCCCGTGTTCGGTCCCTGGTCCTGGTCGCCGATCCGCTTGTAGTCCTTGGCCGCGGGCAGCATCTTGAACGACCGGCCATCGGTGATCAAAAAGGCTGACACTTCGCGTCCTTCCAGGAACTCCTCGATCACGACCCGTTGCCCGGCCGGGCCGAGGCGCGAACCACCGAGCATGCCCCTCACCACTTCCATGGCCTCCTTCCTATCCGAAGTGATGACGACCCCTTTGCCGGCGGCAAGACCATCGGCTTTGATCACGAATGGCGGCGGCACCTTCTCCAGATGCTCGATCGCAAGCCCGACCTCCTCCTTCCCGAAACTCCTGTGTGCTGCGGTGGGGATGTTGTGACGGAACATGAACTCCTTGGCGAAATCCTTGCTACCCTCAAGGCGGGCCCCCGACGCCTTTGGACCGATGACCGTGACCTTCTTCAGCTCGGGATCGGCCGCGATACGATCGTGCAGGCCCTCCACCAAGGGGGCCTCAGGGCCGACCACAACGATGCCGATGCGTTTTTCCAGGAGGAATGCGCGCAACGCATCATGATCATGGATATCCAACGCTACGCATCGTCCATGGCGTTCCATGCCCGGATTCCCGGGAGCGATGTACAGTTCATCAAGCAGGGAGCTTTGGGTGATCTTCCATGCCAAGGCATGTTCCCTGCCACCGCTTCCGATCAAAAGCACATTCATCCGCAGCGTTCCTTTCACGCAAAGGAACAACGGTCAGGCCCCCGTCCGAAATGATCTTTTCAACAGGACCGATCCCTCCGGATCGTCGCAGCGATCAATGCTCGTGCGGCTTCCGTTTGATGCTGCAACCGATGTTCCGGGTCATGGCCGGGTCGATCGCCTTCCCGCTCACCAGCCCCCGAAGGGCGTTGCTCAGGTAATTCTCCTTTACACCGGAGGCACTTTCCACGCTGTCATCAATGGCACCCTTGTACACGAGCTTCATGTCCTTGTTGAAGAGGAACACGTGCGGCGTGGTCCGGGCCCCGAAGGCATCCGCGACCACATGATCGGTGTCCAGCATGTAATACTGTGCATAGTTCTTCTCCTTGTAGCGCACGCGCATGTCCTCGTAGCTGTCACCAGCATCGCGTTTGGCTTCATTGCTGTTCACCAACGCAAAGCCCACCCCGTTCTTGGCGAACAGTGCCGCCAATTCCGGGTAGCGCCCTTCCCACCCTTCGCTGTCGTTACTGCCGATCACGAAGGGGCAGGTATTGCAACTGAAGATCACCACCAGGCCATTCTCCCCTTTGACCTGTCCCAAGGAAAGCTCCTTGCCGGAAACGTCCATCATGCGATGCTCGGGTACCGGCATCGCGTCACCGATCTGCAGATCAGGCAACTCGCCATGCGGGGTGCTCAGAAGGCCAACGGCCAGGAAAGGAAGAAGTACTTTCATCATCATCGTGTTGCTTTCGTGCGGCAAAATTAACGCAGGGTGAACATGGCCTGCGTATGTTCACCGGGGATATGCTCTCCATTCCGACGCTGATCATTGCACTTGCCTCGGTGGTCGCATCCCTGCTGACGCTGATCAGTGGTTTCGGGCTGGGTACGCTGATGCTTCCTGTCTTCGCGCTGTTCTTCCCGCTTCCTCAAGCCATCGCCATGACCGCTGTGGTACACCTGCTGAACAATGTGTTCAAATTCTGGCTGTTGCGTGGGTCGGTGGATCGGCGGATGGTCCTTCGTTTCGGAGTGCCTTCGATACTCGGTGCATTCGCGGGTGCGTATCTGCTGCGCTGGCTGGAAGGCGGCGATGGGCTGTTCATGGGGGTCAACGGACCTGTAGGCGCATTGGAGCTCGCCATCGGGTTACTGATGATCCTCTTCGCGTGCATCGAACTGTTCCCGGTGTTTGACCGATATACGGGACTGCAGGGATACGAACTGCTCGGCGGGACCTTGAGCGGGTTCTTCGGAGGGCTCAGCGGACACCAGGGAGCATTGCGCAGCCTGTTCCTTTTGCACAGTGGGCTCGGCAAGGAGGCCTACATCGCTACAGGCATTGCGATCGCCTTGTTGGTGGATCTCACGCGTATCCCGGTGTACATGGCCGGTTGGCACAGCGACATGCTCGGACCGGAATGGCCGGTGCTCACCCTGGCCGTGCTCTGTGCATTTCTGGGCGCCTACGTTGGAAAGCGCCTGATACCCAAGGTCACCTTCCGCATGGTACGGCTGTTGGTCGGGGCCTTTCTGTTGGGCATCGGCGCAGCGATGGCCATGGGGCTTCTGGCGTGATCGGGTAGCTGTCATCCAAGGACAGCTGCACGGGTCACAAGGGAATGTTCCCGTGCTTCTTCCTGGGAAGCTTATCCACCTTGTTCCGAAGCATATGCAAGGCTTGGATCAACTTGATCCGTGTCTCACTGGGTCGGATCACTTCGTCCACATAACCCCGCGATGCCGCCTCATAAGGATGGGCGAACTGCCTGCGGTATTCCTCTTCCTTCTCCCTCCATTTGGCCTCCGGGTCCTTCGCCTTGGCGATCTCGCTCCGGAAGATGATCTCGGCCGCACCCTTCGCTCCCATCACAGCGATCTCCGCGGATGGCCACGCAAAGTTCATATCCGCTCCGATATGCTTGGAGTTCATCACATCATACGCTCCACCGTAGGCCTTTCTCGTGATGACAGTTATCCTCGGCACCGTGGCCTCACTGAATGCGTAAAGCAACTTGGCCCCATGGTCGATGATACCGCGCCACTCCTGATCGGTTCCGGGCAGGAACCCGGGGACATCCACAAATACGAGGAGCGGGATGTTGAAGGCATCGCAGAACCGCACGAAGCGGGCTGCCTTGATCGATGCATCGATGTCCAATACCCCGGCAAGCACCGCGGGTTGATTGGCTACGCAGCCCACCACCTGACCGGCGACACGCGCGAAACCAACGACCATGTTCTTCCCGTATTCCGCATGCACCTCCATGCTGCTGTCCGGATCGATCACGGCGTTCAGCAGCTCTCGGATATCATAGGGTTGATTGGGGTTCTCGGGAATGATCGCATCCAGCCCAGGCCTTCTTTCATCCCCCGGGGTATAAACCGTGCGCGGAGGTTCATCCTCACAATTGTTCGGGATGTACCCCACCAGGCGGCGTAATTCCCGCAGGGCCTCCAATTCGTTCGGGGCTGTGAAATGTGCCACCCCGCTCTTGGTGGCATGTGCAGACGCGCCTCCAAGTTCCTCGGCTGAGACCTCTTCGTGCGTTACGGTCTTCACCACGTTCGGCCCGGTCACGAACATGTAGCTCGTCCCTTCGGCCATCATGACGAAGTCGGTAAGGGCAGGGCTGTACACCGCACCACCTGCACAGGGTCCAAGGATGGCGCTGATCTGCGGCACTACGCCGCTCGCGCGCACATTGCGAAAAAAGATGTCCGCATATCCCCCCAGGGAGACCACGCCCTCCTGTATCCGGGCCCCGCCGGAATCGTTCAACCCGATCACCGGCGAGCCGTTCTGCATGGCCAGGTCCATGATCCGGCAGATCTTCTCGGCATGGGCCTCAGCCAGAGATCCTCCCATGACCGTGAAATCCTGGGAGAATACATACACCGTTCTGCCCTCGATCGTCCCATAGCCGGTGACCACACCATCACCCAGGAACACCTGTTGGTCCAAGCCGAAATGGTGGCTGCGATGGGTCACCAGCTGACCGATCTCCTGGAAGGATCCTTCGTCCAACAACAGGTCGAGCCGCTCACGCGCAGAAAGCTTCCCTTTCTTATGCTGCGCTGCAATGCGATCGGCACCCCCTCCTTCCAGGGCTTGTTCAACAGTGCGGTCGAGGCGATCGAAATGTTCGTTCATGGGGTAGGGGCGGGGCTCTTGGTGAAGCGGTCCAAAGGTAGCCCCGCCAGGCGCTTTGGCCTTGATCACCGGGGCCTTGGCTAACTTCGTGGAACCAGCCGATGCGTTTCGCCGACCTACCTGTCCGAACGAAGTTCCTGATCACGCTGGGCATTCCGGTGCTGGGCCTGGTACTGCTTATCGGAAAGCAGATCGACTCGAGCATCAAGCGTCGGAACATCATGCACTATGTGGACGTGCAGGCGCGCAACATCGACCTGTTCTCCGAATTGCTCCACCAGCTTCAACAGGAGACCGTGGAAGCCGTCATGTACCTGAGCGATGATGGAAAGCCGCTGGGCCGCTTGGACCTGCAATTCGCCAAGACGGATGAAGCGGCCTCCCGGATCACCGACCCGTCGTTGTTGATCTCACGCGATGTGCAGGGGGTGGACCTATTGGCCCGTGTCGAGCTGCTCCGGGAACGAATAAAGTCGCGTCGAATCGCGGTAAGCGACATGGAGCAGGAATATCGGGTCATGCGTGCCGGTATCCTGGACGACC
Source organism: Flavobacteriales bacterium (assembly GCA_020437905.1). Classification (GTDB taxonomy): domain Bacteria; phylum Bacteroidota; class Bacteroidia; order Flavobacteriales_F; family PHOS-HE28; genus PHOS-HE28. Next base: position 8,381 of record JAGQVN010000104.1, on the reverse strand, counting down.
TCGGACGCATGGGCAAGCTCGCGTTGGAGCCGGCCACCAAGGACCGGATCTACAGTCACCTGAGCCTGTTGAACGCATTCAATGCGTTGGTCTCGATACGCATCACGCTCGGTCGGGCCTTCGAGGGTGACAGCCTTGAAGAACTGCGGGCTTCAGAACTGGAGGACCGCATGGCCCTTTATCAGAACAACCTGCTCCTTTTCGAACGCGATGCAGCACATGAGGTGGTTGCCTCCTACAGGGAACTGTTCCAGGGCCCCCAGGTGAATTTCCTGCGCACGGTCATCGGCACGGTCCGTCAGCGACGCTCGCTCGAGGGCAGCAATGTGGACGCCGAGCAGTGGTGGCGCCTATCCGAGGAAGCCTTGGACAAGCTCCGAGCGGTCGAGCGGATATCCATGGAGGCCATCCTCGAGACCACGGAGGAGAACCAGCGCTACGCGGAACTGCGCTTGTTGGTGGTGGTCCTGGCCTTGATCGGGGTGATCACGGTGGTCACCATCATGGCCTTCGTGATCATGCGGGGCATGATGCGCACCGTACAGGAGGTCACGGCAGCGGCAAGTGCACTATCCCATGGAGACATCAGCGTCAAAGTGCCTGTGACCTCCGAGGATGAGTTCGGCGCCATGGCCAGGTCCTTCAACCTGATGATCGATCACGTGCGCTCGCTCTCGGAAAGTGCAGAGGCCATTGGAAAAGGGAACTATAATGAACCCGTTCCCGTGCGCGGTGACATGGACGAGCTTGGGATCGCTTTGACGCGAATGCAGGAGAACCTTCGTGCAGCGCGACAAATGGATGCCGAACAGAAGAAAGCACTGGAGCTGGAGAAGGAAAAACTGGAACAGGCACACGATCGCATCAGCGTGCTGATCAAGGAGATCCACCATCGGGTGAAGAACAACCTCCAAGTGGTGGCCAGCCTGCTACGTCTTCAGAGCGGGAGCATTGAAGATGAGCGGCTGCAACAGGTGTTCGACCAGAGCCAGAGCCGGGTCACCTCCATGGCCCTGATCCACGAAAAGCTTTATCGCGGTGACGAGCTGGCCCACCTGGACCTGGGCAATTATATCAAGGAACTGTTCGCCGAACTGGTGCGCTTGAACAAGGTAGGCATCAAAGTGGTTTACGATGCCGAGGTGGATGAAGGGCTCGAGTTCGACATGAACACGATGGTCCCGCTGGGGCTGGTGCTCAACGAGCTGATCACCAATTCCTTCAAACATGCCTTCGTGGGGCGCACCGAAGGGCGCATCCACTTGCGCATATCACAAGCGGAGGACAGACTATACGACCTGATCTATCAGGACAACGGGGTCGGCATACCAGCGGGACAAGCCAGTGAGAACGGCACCACGCTCGGTGTATCCCTGATCGAAAGCTTGGTGGAGCAAATGAACGGGATGGTCGCCGTGGAAGGCGGCGACAACGGCACCTCCTACCACATCCGCTTCCGAACGCGCTGATCAGTCCTGTTCTAGGGCAGCAGCCACCTCGTCCGAAAGGTCCATGTTGTGGAAGACCGCGTTCACATCGTCGTCGTCCTCCAACAGGTCCACGAGCTTCATCACCTGCTTGGCGGTCTCCAGGTCCACAGGAACAGTAGTGAGCGGGAACCGCTTCAGCTCAGCGCTTTTGTATTCCACGCCCAGCTTGTCCAGGTGCTGTTGCATCTTGCCAAAGGATTGAAAGGGCGTGTAGATATAGAAGGTGCCCTCATCGCGGACCACGTCATCGGCACCACCGTCGATCACCTCCATTTCGAACTCGTCAGGGTCGCGGTCGCCGAGCCCCTCGGCTTCCACCACGAACTCCGCTTTTCGTTCGAACACATGCAGGAGCGAACCGGAGGTGCCAAGGTTGGCGTCGCACTTGCTGAAGTAGCTGCGCACATTGCCCACGGTGCGGTTCTGGTTGTTCGTGGCGGCGTCCACGAACACAGCCACCCCGCCTTGGGCGTAGCCTTCGTATGTGGTCTCATGATAATCGGCCTCGCCTTCACCGGAGGCCTTCTTGATGGCGCGCTCGATGTTGTCCTTGGGCATGTTCATACCCTTGGCGTTCTGAATGGCCATGCGCAGGCGCAGGTTAGCCTCCGGATTGGGGCCGCCGGCCTTCACGGCCATGGAGATCTCCTTGCCGATCCTTGTGAAGAGCTTACTAAGCTTAGCGTTCCGCGCGAAGATCCGGTGCTTCCGCTTTTCGAAGATGCGTCCCATGAGTGCCTTGTTGCTATGCGTGAGGCGGCCGCAAAAATAGGCAGACCGCCCGAGGCTATTGCCCTTTGGCGGTCCGCCGGTCGTGCCGGAGAGGGATCAGAACCCCTTGTTGCGCTGCTGCCTCCCGGCGTCGATCAGTTGAAAGCCAGGAGCGTGATGCCGATGTTCACCGGGACCAGCTCCGGTCCCTTGCCGGCCTGAACTAGTTCTGTCAGGGAATATTCGGCGAACAGGTTGAAAGAGCCATAACCCAATTGCACCCGACCGTAGACCCGAAGCGGGTTCAGGTTGAAGGAGCCTTTGGTCCGGTCCTTCCGGGCTTCACCATCCTGGCGGTATTTCACCTTGTACATGTTCTCGAAGTACCAGGAGCCGACCACCCCGAAGGCGAAGCTGAAATTGTTCTTCCGGCTGAAGGGGTCTGACATTTTCTTGCCGGCCAACGTGGCTGGATCGGGCATGGGTGCGCGCTTTGTGTTGAACTCGAACATGAGCGGGACACGGATGCCGATCTGCCGCAGCTTGTTCTTCCGCAGGTCAGGTGTTTCCATGGGCACACCATAAAGGCTGTCCCCGTCGAACTGGAGCAGGGCGTTGTTGCTCAAGCGGTAGTTGAGGAACTCCATACCCAGTCCGGTGAAGAGGCCGGCATGGTGCGAGCCGAACTCGATCTTCTGTTCCATCACGTTGATCGCAAAGAAGCGCGAGCCCAAGGGCGTGGCTTCCATATAGCGGTCCTCCTCGGGCAGGTCGAATGATCCGGATGGCGTGATCCAGTTGTTGAAACCGAACTCCACACCCGCCCAATTGGTGAAGAGGTTCCGACGTTCGGTGCGCAACTGCTTCATGCGTCGCTCGAGGCTATCCTCGGAGGAACCTTGGATGCGCCATTCGGTGAGCACCGTGTACAGGCGGCGCTTGGTCGTTACGCGGAAGGTGTCCGGCACCATCCGATCGGGACCGTCCTTGGCATTCACCTTGGCAAAGGCACCGTCCGCTGCGCTCACGCCCAGCTCCAGGGAATGCCCACGCTCAGTGGTGGTCGTGTCGTTCTGAGCCAGAGCCAGGCAAGGCGCACTGAACAGAAGGGCGAAGAGAAGATGCTTCATGATACGTTCGCTTGTTATGGGTGGGACGGGGACCCACGTGCTTTGTTACAGGAGCCCAAGAAAAAAGGGGCCGCAGCCCCCTCCTTCCGTTCATGCGTACCCTGCGCATCAGCTTTGCTCAGGACGGAATACGAAGCGCACATGGCTGGTACGCCAGATGCCGTCGTGCTCACCGGGGACCTGGATGGCTTCCAGTTTGCGCTGCACGTACGCCGCCAGGTCCTGGTTCCCACTACGACAGGAAAGCACCTTCAAGCGGCCTTCGCCATCCACCACAAAGCTGACCTCGACCGAGCCGAGCATGTGATGCTCACGTTCCATGATCGGGAACACCACGTGCTTGTCAATGGCTTTCGCCACGGCGCGTTCGATGGTGTTGGTCCCGGTACGGAAGGGTTCGGCACCGCGCGTGTAGCCCATGGTGAACACCGTGGCCAGCGCGAGCAGGAATAGACGTGATCTCCAAGTTCTCATGACTGTTGGTTTTAGTGGGTCCTTGTACCGGTAGGACGCGATGAGCTCAGGGATCGTTACAGCAAGAAGGGAGACAAATGATGAGCGGTCGTTCGGTACGGACGAGCGGCGCCTTAACGCCCCCGGCTGGCCGAGAAGCCCAGGTCGTGCCCCAGGCGCAGATGCAGCCGGGTAATGCGCTTGCCTTGGCGCTCCACTTTCACGCCGCCCATTCCGCCAGAGACCGCTTGGATCCCGCGGTCCACGAAGGCAACGGCATCATCGGCATCCAGGGGGCGGCTGTCCTGCTCGTTCAAGACGGTGCGGCGCAGGTGTTGCACAAGCGCGTTCGACAGTTCCGGGATCTCCCGTTCGGGTAATACCCGATCAGGTGATGGGTCCACCCTGGCCAGCAATTCCTCTTCCTCGTCCGGTATCTCCACCACTGCGGTGCCCTGGTCGATCGGCACGGGCTTCTCCTCCACTTCCGCCAGGAGGGGTTGCTTTTCGATCGCTTCTTCCGCCTGATCCAGGACCGGTTCCTCCATCGACGGCTCCTCAGTGTTCGCGTTGTCGGCCAGGTGCTTGTCCCGTGGCTCTGTCTGAACGGGCACCAAAGTCGGCGTACGAACAGCTTCATCCTTCTGTGCAGGGATCGGCACTTCGTGCGCATCATCCTGCTCCACCGGCTGTTCGACCATGCTCTCCGTTGCCGGTCCTTTGGTCTCCTCCTTGACCTGTTCGAAACCTGCCAGTTCGGGGACCACAGGGTGTTCAGTCTTGGGCCACAGGAGCCAGGTGGCCAGACCCAACAGCGCAGCGATCGACGCCGCAACGGCCAACCTTGGCCACAAAGCCACGACACGACCCTGCTCACGCCGTAATCCGTCCTTGTCCGGATAGGCGATGGACGGGGCATGCAACACGGTCGCCGCGAAGGCCCGCCGCTCTTGTTCATGTTCCGGATGCGAGCGGACCAGCTCATCGAGCCGGGCACGATCGGATGTACTAAGATCACCTTCGAGCTCGGCAATGAGCAAGGCCTGTAGTTCCGGGAGCGGCACCTCTTCCGGACCGCGGAGCAGATCGTTCTTCTGCTCGAAGGACCCTTCGCCTTGGATGCGGACCTGCGCATAGCGCAGTGCCATGGCGGATAGCTCAGGGTCCTTGGCGATCGCTTGAGCCACCTCCCGTTGCAGGTCGGGAGCAAGATCCCCTTCCAACAAAGCAATGATCAGTTCATCACCGATCTGCTGCAAAGCCGCCTTGTCCGGGTGACGCGGTGCAGCCGGATCGATGGTCGGAAGAGCGGCATCGAGGTCCGTGGTGGGCAGGTCCGGGTTGGCAGCCAGGAACGTATCCAGCTCACGCTCCTGCGCAGCGCTCAAGCGCCCTTCGAGGCGATCGAGCAACCAGGCTTCGTATGTGCTGCGGTCCAACTTCATACCACCAGATCCAACGAACCAATATATTCCTTCAACGCCATGCGACCCCGGTAGATGTACACCTTCACCTGGGCCAGGTTCAGGCCGGTGATCTCGGCGATCTCGTCATAGCTGTACCCTTCGAGGTCGCGCAGCAGCACCACACTGCGTTGCACTTCCGGCAGGGTGGAAAGCCCCGCTTCCAGCACCGCCTGCAGATCGGGTTGCTCCTGTTCGCTCCAGCGCAGCTGTTCGTGCTTTTCCTCCATGACCGTGCTCCGCGAACGCTTGCGCACTTCATCCACGATCAGGTGGTGCGCAGTGGTGAACAGGTAGCTCTTCACCTTGCTGCCATCCACCCCCTCCAGCCTGACCCATAAGCGGGTGAAGCTGTCCTGGACCACATCCTTCGCCTGATCCTCATCACGCAGGTGCTTCAACGCGAAGCGGTATAAGCCATCGGCATGCTGATCCACAGCGGCGTTGTATTCCTGCAGGTTCATGCAAGGGGCCTGATGCTGGTGTGACGGCCAGGGCCAAAGAAAGTTACAGGATGTCGGAGAAGCTTATTGGAAGAGGCTCTCAAAGGCCGCACCTTGCACGGCCCTCATGAAGGAAATGCTTCGAGCCCGCCGTTGGGAGCTCGCGTATCCGGTCGCGTTGATCGGTACGTGCGGAGCACTCCTTGGCTTCCGCCACCTGGCCACCTTGGACGGGCCGCTGCATGTGCTGCACGGTCATTTTTTTAGCTGGTGGCTGCAGGGTGCGGAACCAGGAACCGCCACATTGCGCTACGACCTGGGTCAGTTCATGCCCAGCTTCACGGACCTGATCGCCTGGCCGCTGTTGCAGGTGCTGGATGGCCCACAGGTCCATGACGTGCTTGCCGTGCTGAGCATCCTGAGCTTGGGTCTTGCCTTGTGGGCGCTAGCGCATCGCGTGGAGGCGGCCAACGACCTGCGGTTGCTGCTTGTGCTTCCCTGGAGCATCGGCTACCTGTTCGTGCTGGGCTTCTTCAATTTCTATTTCGGTGTTGCGGCCGCATTCGGTGTGTTCGCTTGGCACCTCTCCCGGCAGCGCTCTGCGCCAACAACGCTGGTCGGCCTGCTCGTGGGTGGGCTGGCCTGTTACCTGATCCATCGGGGGGCCTTGTTCCTACTGGCTTTGCTGGTCGGTGCGCATGAGTTGAGGCACGTGCTCCAATGGCGACAGATACCGGCGCGAAAGCGGGGACAAGTTGTGGTCTTGCTCTTGCCGGTCGCACTCGTCGGGGTGTACGCGCTGGCATTTCTCTATGCCGACCGGTTGAAGGTCCCTGAGGAACGGCAGCCCCTGATGGAACTGTTGTCGCTGAGACCCCTGTTGATGCTGGACCGAGCGGCGGAGCAGGTCTATCGCCTCGGCTTCGGTCTATTGCTCGCTGGAGCCCTGCTCATGGCACTGTTCGGTAAGTTCGACAATAGACCTTCGGGCATGCAGGCGATCGGACTTTCCGGTGTTGGCCTTTTGGTCGCGTCACTGGTCATTCGCAGTCCAGGGGCCGACCTGCATTACTTCTGCGAACGGGCGCAATGGCTTGGGGTCCTCCTGCTGATCCTGTGGTCCTGCACGGTCCCGGTGCGCCTTTCATATGCCACGCTCCTTGGTGTGGCCGCCTTGTGCCTGCACGGTGCACGGCTGCTGTACATGGAACAGCGCACCGCGCCAATGGCTCACCAGCGGAACGAACTGATGTCGGCCATCCCGCAATTTCCGCCGCAGAGCCTTGTCATCCCCGTGTTCCGGGAAGCGAATTTTCTGTTGATGCACCAGGCGGCCTGGCTGATGATCGAGCACGATGGCCTGGTGCTGAGCCGTCGCGATAAGTTCTGGTTGTCGGCGCGCACCCCGGAAGGCTTGGCCTGGAGGAAGCGTTTCGGCCGACGGTTCTACGACGCGGATCATTCCTCCTCTTACCTGGAGCTGCTTCGCCAGGAACGAGGCCAGGTGCTCGTCATCGGCACGGACACCGCCGCGAAGGACAGTAGTTGGCAGGCGCTGAGCCCGATACTGAACGGTCCGCTGCGGAGGGACTGGAAGAACAACTACGCGGAGCTGTTCAAGTCAGTTGAGGGTCTATGAGCTTTTTCGTCAACCGATCAAACCATTTCTTCACGTTCCGGTCTTATTGACTTAACGCACTGAAGCGGCAACATACCTTGCGCACCCTTCCATCCGCCTCTCCGAACATGAACACCACCAGAGACCTGACGCTGCCGCTTTTGGCTACTGTACCCGCGTTGCTTATGGCAAGCCTGCTGTTCGCCCAGTTCGATGGCTACGTGCTGTACGGCCACCTGAACCAGAACACGGCGCGCCTGATCGACAAGGACGGAATCATCGCCAAGCAATGGAACATGAGCGGTGGGAACGGCTACGCCATGGCACTCAAGGACAACGGTAACCTGGTGCGCGCAGCGATCCATTCCGGCAACATCCTGAATGGCGCTGCCGTGGCCGGCAAGGTGCAGGAAATCGACCCGGGGAACAACGTGGTGTGGGAGTTCGTGTACTCCACGGCGACCTACGTGACCCACCACGACATCTGTCTGATGCCCAACGGCCATGTCCTGCTCATCGCCTGGCACAACCCCGGCAATGCAGCATTGCAAGCGCTTGGCTATTCCGGCACACAGAACAAGTACCCAACGCGCATCATAGAAGTGGAGCAGAACGGTACGGGCGGACAGATCGTGTGGGAGTGGAACATGATGGACCATTTCATCCAGGACGTGGATCAGAACAAACCGAACTATGGCATCATCAGCGAACACCCGGAGCGTATGAACATCAATGTGGCGACCAACAGCATGGGGGGTGGTCCGGGCGGAAGCGGGGACTGGTTCCATGTGAACGGCATCGACTACAACCCCACCCTCGACCAGATCGCGTTCAGCTCACGCTACGTGAGCGAGATCTTCATCATCGACCACAGCACGACAACGGCCGAGGCTGCCACGAGTACGGGTGGAAACTCCGGTATGGGCGGCGACTTCCTGTACCGGTGGGGCCATCCGGCGAACTACAATACGGCCGGCACCCAGGTGATCCCGGCTGCGGTGCACGATGTCCGCTGGGTGAAGGACGGCTCCCCGAACGCGGGATACCTGCAATTCATTAATAACTCAGCCCTC
>JAGQVN010000103.1 GCA_020437905.1 Flavobacteriales bacterium | reverse complement strand
CGAGGCCGCCCTGGCCATGCGCGACTTCATCGCCGAAGGCAAGGAGCGGAAGCTTTCAGCAGGACTGCCCTATTTCGAGGTGCGCATCGGAGTGCACACCGGCCCGGTTGTGGCGGGCATCGTGGGAGTGAAGAAGTTCCAGTACGACATCTGGGGCGATACGGTGAACACCGCCAGCCGGATGGAATCCTCCGGGGAGGTCGGGCAGGTGAACATCAGTGAGACCACCTATGCCTTGGTGAAGGACCAGACGGGCCTCGCTTTCACGCCACGTGGGAAGGTACAGGCCAAGGGCAAGGGCGAAATGGACATGTACTTTGTTGAACGGCCATGAGGACCATCTACACCATCCTCTTGATCGCGACTGCCCCCATGCTGGTCAAGTCGCAATCCAACCTCGATTCATTGCTCCAGGTCTGGCAGGATGCGACCCTGGGCGATTCCGTGCGTGCACGGGCGTTCGAGAGGTACATCTTTGATGGCCATCTCTTCAAGGACCGCGACACAGCGCTTGTACTGACGGATGAGCTGATGGCCTTCTCCGAAGAGCGGAAACTCCTCGATGGCCAGATCAGCGCATTGAACCTCCGGGCCATCGCCGCTGCTGTTGCGAACGACTATGCCCAGGCCCTGGAGATCAACGAGCAGATCATCGTCATGGCCACGGCGAAGGGCGATCAGGAACGGGTCGCTAACGTGCTTGGAAACATGGGCATCATTTATAAGGAGCAGGGTGATCTGCCCAGGGCGCTGGACCACTACCAGCGCTCACTCGCGATCAATGAGACGCAGGGCGATCCCCGTTCCGTTGTCACTGCCCTCACCAACATGGCCGTGATCCACCGCGACATGCGGGACATGGACAAGGCGCTGGGCGCGAACCTCCGGGCCCTGAAGATCCTGGAGGAATTCGATGAGCCCCGGCTACTTGCCGGTGTACTGAGAGGTACCGGGAACGTGTACTTCATGATGAAGGACTACCCGAACGCGTTGGCGTACCATGAGCGCTCCCTGAAGATCCAGGAAGAGCGCGGGGATCAGCTCGGCATCTCGATGTGCCTGGTGAACATCAGCAACGTGTACTACGAGCAGGACGAGCTCACACCGGCCATGGACTACCTGCAACGCGCGCTGGCCGTGCAGGAGCGGATCAATGACCGCAGGGGCCTGACCAAATCCTATGTCCAGATCGGCAGGATCATGCTCAAGCAGGGGAACCTGCGCCAGGCGGTGCTCAACTGCGAAAAGAGCCTGGGAATCGCGGTCGAGATCAGGTCGATGTATGACCGGTCGCACACGTGCGACTGCCTCTACCAGGCGTACAAGGCCATGGGCGACGAACGGAACGCGCTGCGGTACTACGAAGAGATGATCACGATCCGCGACAGCGTGTTCAATGAGGACAACACCAAGAAGATCACGCAGCTGCAGATGCAGTACGAGTTCGATAAGAAGGAGGCCGCCACACGTGCCGAACAGGAGAAGAAGGACGCCATCGCCGCGGAGGAATTGCGCCGCCAAAAGGTGGTGCGCAACGGCTTCATGGGCGGCTT
>JAGQVN010000102.1 GCA_020437905.1 Flavobacteriales bacterium | reverse complement strand
TCATCTCATCGAAGGCCGCATCACTTTCACGCTGTATGGCAGCGATCTGTTCCAGGGAAGCGAACTCACTCCCATGCAGTTCCCGAGCACGGGCATGGATGATCGGATCGAAATCCTTCAAGGCCGCATCCAGCGAACTTGTCTTTCCAGGTCCTGCGCCCACCAAAGCATTGACCAGGCCTGGGTAGCGGGTCAGGTCCCACAAGGCGCGCTGGGTCTCCTGGTCCTTGCCGTCGATCACCGCATTGAACGCCTCACTGGAGCGTTCCTGGATCTTTTCCATTTTGATGAGCGCTCCAGGCTGTGTGGCCGCTTCCAGGATGTGCGCCCGGGTCTCAGCGGGGTACATCACCAGCGAACGCAGGCTCTCCTGGTCCTCCTGGCCCAATTGAGCAACGATCTCTGAACCGTTCTGCGCATGTGTCCCCAGCGCGAGGGTCAGGGTCAGCGAAAGGATGACATGGCGGTTGATCTTCATGGCTCGTATGTATGCGCGCACAACGGTGTACGCCCCTTAAGCAGGACACATATCGTGCCAGAAGGTTCAATGGTCAGGACCCCCTCCGCTGCTTCACTGCTTCATGAGAAGCAGCGTGGTCTGTTCGCCGCGATCGGAATACAGGACCAAGCTGTAGGCTCCGGCTGCCAGGGGAGCAAGGTCCAGCAGCAACCGTTGGGTGTTTGGAACGAAGGCATTCAGGACCGTGGTCCCCTGAGAATTCACGAGCTGGTATTGAACGCTGCGCGTCTCTCCGAAATGCACGGTGCAATGGTCCCGGACCGGGTTCGGTGCCAGCGTGACCGGTGTGCTGAAGCCGTGATCGGCGATCGCTGCCACTGGTGCGATCCGGTAGGAAAAATTGTCCATCGACATGTAATTGAGGCTTCCGACCATGTATTCGAAGGTCAGGCTCTGTATCGGGAATTCATACAAATTGCTTCCCACCAGATCAATGAGGACCCAGCCTGCCCCACTGTTGCTGGTGGGGGATACCGTATAGACCGCTTGCTGGGTCCCCGAAGGTCCGGTCCCCGTCATCGTGATGGTCCCGGAGGCCAAGTTGGCCCCATCGTCATTGGAGGTCCACATGTACAGGGAATCGAGCAGGAACACCTTGTTCGGATCGGCCAGTAGGATCTGAGCAGGAGGGTCGTTGTCATTTCCTTCCAAGACCCCGGTATCGATGAACCAGTCGCTGCTGTTCGCGCCGAACGTCGGGAACTCGTAGATCCGAAAGTCATTGGTCAGGTTGAACACTTCCCCTGTAGGTGCCTGGAAGGAGGTCGCACCATTCGTGAGGCCGCTCTCGAAGGTTTCCACGTATTGGGCATGCATTCCGATGGAAATTGTCAGCGATATCGATGCGAGTACGAGTATTCTCATGGCGTGTCGTTTCCCGTACATCGAGCGATCGACCCAATGTGAACGATCGATAGCGGTTCCTGCACCCGCGATCGGGCCCGCACGTTCAACGCATCAACGAGATGCGATGCAATGTCTTCCGACCATCGCGTTGCACATGGATCAAATACAGGCCGGTCGGAAGCCCTGAAAGATCAAGTTGAACAACTTCGGGTCCTCGAGCCACGGAAGCGGGTACGTCATGACCCAGCGCGTTCGTGACCCGGATGTCCATTGTTCCCGAGCCGCTCATGTCCAGTAACACATGACCGTCTGTTGGGTTGGGGTAGGCATTGTTCTCCAGCGTCATTTCCGGAGCTTGGGAGGCAGTGATCAATGCGCAGGTCCCCGGTAGATCGAATGGAGGCGGAACGGTGGCCTGAAAGCGGATCGAATCCAGATGGCTCATGCAGTCGAGCTGAACGTAGTAGTTCGAAATATTGATGAACGGCTCCGTGAAAAGGCCCCATTGCGAGCCGATCCCTTCATACCACGCACCACCGCTTTGCAATTCAAGCACTTTCCTGTTGTTCAATACCGGTTCCAGGTAAACCTGCGATATGATGACGTCATCGACCACCGGTTCGAATATGCCGGGACCGACCGGAAAGCCTTGATAGAAGACCACGTTGCGAACCGTGTCGCCGGCATTGGCTGTGAAGTCGTACAGCATGAATTCGTGAATGGAGTCCACAGGTACATGCCATACCACACCCGCTGCACTGCGGACCGCACCATGGTAGATGCCGGTCAGCTGGTCGGTCACCTGCGAGTAAGGTGCGCCATTGATCATGGTATCAAGTCCGCTCACTTGGAGATTTGCCCAAGCGGTCATCTGAAATGATGGCAAGGGAGGCGGGGTTACCATTTCATAGTGTGACTGCACCCATACGGCCGCACTGTCCGGGAAGGGAAAGTTCGTTTGGGCAGTGCTCCTGGTCATGGGACCAAAGAGGACCAGATGGACCACTGTGAGCAGGATGGGGTTACGCATGTCGGCTCTTTTGGTCAAGACACCGGTTGCGGTGGTTCCGATGCCTGCCCCAAGGTATTGAGGTCTGCGTTCGGATCAACCGTGCACCAGCACAGAGATCGCGTCCATCAAACGGTCGCACGAGCGGATGCCGTCGCGGTACAGTTCGGGACGGGGTGTCAGCAGGTCCTCTCGCAGTGCATCGACCAGCTCGTTCAGGTGGCGCGCCTCCGGTCTAAGGGCGATGCCATGTTCCAATTGCGCGCCAATATCGGCGATGAGCCCTTCATCCACGTTCCCTTCGTGCAACTCGGTACGCATCATCAGCACGGTGCGGTGGAGGCGTCTCAATTCGCGCGCGAACGAGGTGGTCATGACCGCACAAAGATGCGCGGACCCGCCGAACTAGTGCCTTCGTCCCGAATAGGTCATGGCCTCACCCTTGCCGAAGCCATAGCTGAAGCCCAGTGTGATGAAGCGCCCCCGTTGGTCGAACGAATACAGATAGGTATCGCTCCGGTCGATGACGTTCTCTGAGATGCGGCTGGCGAAAAGATCGCGGACACTGAAGTTGATCACGGCTCTCCCCTTCAGCATTTTCTTGCGGACCCCCATGTCGAGGAAGGCAAAGCCGGAAACTTCCGATTGCACGGTCCTGAAACCGGAATTGTAGTTCCCGGTCAGTTCCACATCGAAGTCCTTCAGGAGCTTGAACTTGGGTGTGAGGCGTGCGGTCCATTTCTGTCCGTTGAAGTCGAAGGACCGTTCTTCAAAGTTCCCTCGCCGCTGGAAGAGGTTCATGTTGAAGTCACCGCTCACCGTCAACCACCGGGCCGGATCACACTTGCCATTGAACTCGAAGCCCGTGGCGGCGTTCGTGCCCAGGTTCAATGGCACGGTGGTGTTCACGTTGTCCGTGACCGTGGACACGCGCTCGATCACCTCGGAGGTGTACAAGTGATAGACACTGGCGTTCAAGGATGCCTTTTCGATGATGAGGATGCTGGTGATCTCGTAGGAGTCCGAATACTCCGGCTGCAGGTTGGGGTTCCCGGTCCGGATGTTGAAGTTGTTGGTGATATTGAAGAAAGGGTTCAGTTCCCAAAGCCCCGGTCGGTAGATCCTGCGGGAGTAGCCGGCCTGCATGGAGAACAGTTCCGTGATCTTGTAGGAGGCATGTCCGCTGGGGAACAGGTCCGTAAAGTCACGGTGGTTCCGCTGTCCTGTGGTCACCAGCTTCGTGGTCAGGTCGGTGTTCTCCACACGCAGGCCCAGTTTGATGCCGGTCCGCTTTCCCTCGAAGGAACCGGTGGCATATCCTGCCGTCACCTGCTGGATAAAGGTGAAGTCATTGGTCAGTTCGGCATTGAGCACATACTCACCGTCGACCAGGTCGCGTACTTCGTAATCGTTGCCGACATCATTGAACGCGTACTGCGCACCAGCTTCAATGGTCACCTTTTCAGAGATCGGGTCCGTATAGTCCGCTTTCAAGGTGTGGTCGGCGCGCCGGAAATTCGTCGCGGTCAGCTGATCATCGTTCACCGTCGGGCCTGAAAGGGTGGTGGTGGTGAACGTGGATTCCTGATCCTTGCCGAAGAAGTTGCCTTGCGCACTGACCAGCAGGGTATGGTCTTCATGGTCCTTGAACTCCCGCTTGTACTGCAGGTCATATTGGTATTTCGGGTTGTCCGCCGAAGTGGACTCCCTTCGGGTCCATTCCGAGAGGGGCACATTGACATCCGTGAACGATCGGAAATCAGTCCGGGAGGGGTTGTCCTCGCTTTCGAAGGCGAAGTTCCCGGAGAGGGTCAGCACGTTGCGTGCATCGATATGGTAGTCGGTACCCAGCGTGACATTGTAAAAGGTCTCGTTCCGATAGGATGTGCCTTCACTGGCTACGGTGGTGTTCGTGGTCCGGTCCAGGTTCTCATCCTTACTGTATCGTGGCAGTGATCGGTAACCGATCCCCATTTGGGTGAACAGGTTGAACTTCTGCGTCCTTCGATTGAAGCTGAAGCCCACACTGTGGTTGTCCGGAATTCCCGTGTTCACGGATACCGAGCCGTTCACGCCTTTTTTCTCCTCCTTTTTCAGTACGATGTTCAGGATGCCGGCCGTACCCGCAGCGTCATATTTGGCGGAAGGGTTGGTGATCACTTCGACACGCTCGATCATATCCGCGGTGATGGTCCCCAGCGCGTTGGTCTGTCCGTCGGTCAGGATGGAGGGCTTGCCATCGATCAGGATCTGGACCCCCTGGTTCCCTCTCAGGCTGATCTCCCCTTCCACGTTCACTGTAACCGAGGGCACATTGTTCAGGACCTCCAGGGCACTCGCGCCTGTACTGCTGAGGTCCTTACCCACCGTGAAGACGCGTTTATCCAACTCGAAGTGGGTTCGGGATACCTCACCGACCACTTCGACCTCCTGCAATTGAAGCCTGTCCTGTTGCAACACCACGTCACCCAGCTCGATCCTGCCCTGGGTGGCCAGTAGCCCTGTCAGGGTATCGGTGACATACCCGATGAAGCTGATGTGCACATCCACCCGATCGGCTGCCACCTGGAATGCAAATCGCCCTTGAGGGCCGGTGGTCGTGCCTCCATGCAAGGTGGAGGTGTTGGGGTCTACCGCCACCACCGTCGCATAGGGAACGGGTTCTCCGCTGGCATCATCGAGCACCCTGCCCGCGATGGTCACTTCACCCTGCTGCGCGAAGGTTGTGAACGCTACACAGCAGGAAAGACCGAGGATCTGGGTGCGAAGGGAGGACCGCATGAAGGAGTCCGGGAGAAGGCCACACCGGGTCATGCAAAAGTAGGGTCTTGAATAAGCTCTCACCATTTGTGCAAGGTCAGCTTCCACCGATGTTGTGCTTCATGTTGCCATTGGTGGTCGATCGACCATACCAATAGAACAAAGGTTCTATTGCGGTGGGTCCCGATCCGTGATAGCATTGCCAAAAACCTCACAGCCATGCGGGCTACATTCTTATTCTTGACCTTGTGCACGAGCGTCCTGTTATCAGCGCAGAGCCCGCAAGCTTTTCAGTACCAAGCGATCGCGCGCGACGGTGCAGGTGAGGTCCTGGCTTCCCAGTCCTTAAGTGTGGAGCTCACCGTCCATGCAGGATCGGCGCAGGGGCCGGTGGTGTATCAGGAGACCCATGTCATTGTGACCAATTCGCTGGGTCTGTTCACCCTTGCGGTGGGGCAGGGGACGGTCCAGGCCGGCGAGTTCCAGACAGTTCAATGGGGTGCGTCTGCTCATTTCCTGCAAGTGGCGATCGATCTGGGCGGCGGTCTGCTGGACATGGGCACCACCCAGCTCCTGAGCGTGCCCTATGCTTTGCATGCCGGTGGAACGGACTGCGCCACGGTGAGCCTGCTGGGCGATACACTGAAGCAGGCGAACGGCTGTTTCGTGATCATCCCCGGGGTAAGCGCCGCCAACGGAGGATGCTTGGACGCGGACCTGGATGGGTTCTATCACATCGCCGGTTGTGGTCCTGTGGATTGCGACGACACGGATCCACAGGTGAATCCGGGCTCCACGGAGCTTTGCGGGAACGGCCTGGACGACGATTGCGATGGTGGGACCGATGATCTGAGCGATGTGCAGTTCTTCATCAGCTGGCACCCC
>JAGQVN010000101.1 GCA_020437905.1 Flavobacteriales bacterium | reverse complement strand
TCGGACCAATTGCTGGAGAACAAGCGCAAGATGATCTACCACCTGCAGGACGAAAAGGTCGCCCATCAGGAGGTCAACGAGCCATTGAAGGTGTATTCGATCGGTTTCGCGGAACAGACCATCGCATACGCCAAGGAAAGCGGCGCCGACGCGCTGGCGATCATGGCGAGCGCCTCGGATGAATACCGGTACATGGCGGACGCGGAAAAGGAGCGCATGCTCACGAACGATGCCCACCTGCCGGTGATCTGTTGTCCGTAGCAGTGTTCTTCAGCCGCCCCTTCGCGCTGAAGGGACCTCGCGGGCTCAGTCCATTTCCAGGGTGATCTGACGCCCTGGCTTGTGCCCGATCATGGGCTGGTCGGGATCCTGCTCTGCAGCCTGCTTCCGTCGGAACTGCTTCATCGGCGATTCCTCCAAACCCTCCAGTTCGGGTTCACCCAGATTGCCGACCTCCTCCTCACTGATCAGCATGTCCTTCACCTCCTCCAGGTCCGGGGTCATCTCCATGAAGACCGGATCCAGCAGGTCGATGCTCTTCACCTTGTAGGTCGTCAGCCGGTTGCCCATGGCCTTGACCCCCTTCACCGCGATGAACTCGGCGAGGTCCACGGTCTCATCCGGGCGATCGTTGCTGCGTTTGTCGTAGGAGATCGTGACGCGCGGCTTGGCCAGCAGGCTATAGCTAACCAGCCTGCTTTCGGGGTGATCGGTGATGAAGTGGACCGGGTCCTTGGCACTTTCCAAGGCGAAACGCTTCACATTGTACTGACCTTTCTCCCCTTCCCAATAGATGGCACTGATCACTCCCTTCGGGTCCCACTTCACAACAGTCTCGGCCTCATCCGGGAAGTGGGTGCTCAGGGCGAACGGGAACAACTGATAACGTCCATCCTTTAGGATGGCAAGGACCTTGTCCTCCCCGGAGAACCGGCCGAGGTATCGACCATGCCCGGTGTCGTTCAACCTGCGCACGGTCTCATCGAACCAAATGGGAACTGCGCCCAGGGTGCTTCCACCCCGTTCTTTCTGCGCGATCTTGGCAATGACATGCCGCGTCAGCAGGTTCCCCTTACTGCCACGACCCTTCACCGCAAGCTCTGCCATGTCGATGTCGAACTTGGTCTTGCGCAGGTTCGGTCTCGGACGTAACTGCACATGCAGCACTTCCCCGGCGCCATCCGGGTTGGCCGTGAAATAGACCACCTTGGAGCCTGCTGTACCGTTGGTCAGATCATAATCCTTATCACGCGTGATGCCCGTGACCGCAAAGCGTTTCATGAAGTAGGCCCCCTTGGTACCGTCCTGATAGATCATGTGATAGATGGTGCGATCATCGCCCTTCTTCCACACGCCCACATGCAGGAGGCCCTTGCCCACGAATTTCTTGTCCGCCACCTTGGTCACCTGCATGGTGCCGTTTTCGCGGAACACAATGATGTCATCGATGTCCGAGCACTCTCCGATCTGCTCGAAGTTGCGCAGGCTCCATCCGATGAAGCCTTCCTTCATGTCGGCATAGAGCTTTCGATTGGCCACCGCCACTTTGGTGGCCACGATGGTATCGAAGGCGCGCAGCTCGGTCTTGCGCTCCCTGCCCTGACCATACTTCCTCTTCAGTTCCTTGAAGAACTCGACGGCGTGGTCGACCAGGTGGTCAAGTTTGTCCTGCACTTCGGCCAATTGCTGCTCGAGGTTCTTGATGTGCTCATCGGCCTTGAATCCGTCGTACTTGCTGATGCGTTTGATCTTGATCTCCGTCAGGCGGACGATATCCTCCTCCGTGACCGGGCGCTTCAGTTCCTTGATGTATGGCTTGAGCCCCTTCCGGATGAATTCGATGACCTGCTCCCAGGTCTCGGCCTCCTCGATCTTGCGGTATACCTTCTTCTCGATGAAGATGCGTTCGAGCGAACTGAAGTGCCACTGCTCCTCCAACTCGCCTTTCCGTATCCGCAGCTCCTGTTCCAGCAACCGGAGCGTATTCTCCGTGCTGATGCGAAGCATCTCGCCCACGCCCACGAAGCGGGGCTTGTCGTTCTCGATCACCACTGCGTTCGGCGCGATGCTGAGCTCGCAGTCGGTGAAGGCATACAACGCATCGATGGTATTGTCCGGCGAAACACCGGAGGACAGATGGATGAGGATCTCGGCGTTCTCGGCGGTATTGTCCTCGATCTGCTTGATCTTGATCTTACCCTTGTCGTTGGCCTTGATGATGCTCTCGATCAGGCTGGTGGTGGTGGTGCCGAAGGGGATCTCTGAGATCACGAGGGTCTTGTTGTCCTCCTTGCGCAGTCTGGCCCGCACACGCACCCGGCCACCCCGTGCACCATCGTTGTAGTTCTCCACGTCGGCCATACCACCTGTGGGGAAATCGGGGTACAGCGTGACCTTCTTTCCCTTCAACGTGGCGATGCTGGCATCGATAAGTTCGTTGAAGTTGTGCGGCAGCACACGGCAGCTCAGACCGACCGCGATGCCCTCGCCTCCTTGTGCCAGGAGCAGCGGGAACTTCACCGGTAGGAAGACCGGTTCCTTGTTCCGGCCGTCGTAGCTCAGTTGCCATTCCGTGGTCTTTGGGTTGAAGACCACTTCATGCGCGAACTTGCTCAGGCGTGCTTCGATGTAACGTGGTGCAGCCGCACTGTCGCCTGTCAGCACATTGCCCCAGTTCCCCTGCGTGTCGATCAGCAGGTCCTTCTGGCCCAGCTGGACCAACGCATCGCCGATGCTGGCATCGCCATGCGGATGGTACTGCATTGTGTGCCCGATGATGTTGGCCACCTTGTTGTAGCGTCCATCATCCAGGTCCTTCATGGCATGGAGGATGCGCCGCTGTACGGGCTTCAGACCATCGTACAGGGCAGGCACTGCGCGCTCCAGGATCACGTAGCTGGCATAGTCCAGGAACCATTCCCGGTACATACCGCTGACGCTGAAGGCGCCCCCGGTGCCGGGTATGCCCTTCTTCCCTTCGCCATTGCTGGCGGAGCCTTCCACGCTGATGTCCTCGTCGTCGTCCATTCCTATAACGTACCACACACGGTCTCTGCCCGACCGACGCTCAACTCGTTGGCCAGTCGCAGTTCCAAGCACACTTCATCTCCACTGATCTCGCTCCGATAGTAGGTGAAGCTGTCCGAGCCCAAGGGGAACTGGCCCAGGAAGCTCTCGTCTCCCGTAACGAGGTCCTTGACATACACCTGGTAGCTCGTAGGGGTTAGGAAGCGGGAACTGTTCACCGAGAACTTCATGGCATGCCGAACACCACCGGGAGGCGCGGGAGCGGGTTCGAGCAGCACCGTATCCAAGGTGAATAGCATCGCCCCCACATAGTCCGGATCGAAGGGGTTGTTGTTCAGCTCGGCGATGACCACCTCGTCCTTGTAACAGCCGGAGCAGAGCATCAACAAGCCGATCATATACAGCGCTCGCTTCATCGCAAGGGGATCGTTGCTCCAGCTGCCCATGTACCACCGGTCGGTCCCGGCACCCATACCAAGCCATCGAAGCGGACCTTCTCTTTGTCCTGAAAAGCCGGGGGTTCCACATTGCCGGTCCGCAGGAAAGCATAGATCGTGGCTGCGGCGGAAAGGGCGAAGACACCACCGGCCACGAAGAAGGTGGTGCGGCTGCGCTGCAGTTCATCCTTTCTATCCGGAAGGGTCACCTCCTTCAATTGGGTCACTTCGCGTGGTACGGACTCCGTCGCGTAGGAGGCTTCCGCATCCTGCAGGTCATTGTATGCGTTCCGGTAGCGCAGGAACGAACCCACTGCGAAGGCGCCGGTCCCGACCGTGACCGCAGCTGGCAAGGCACGCTGCAACCACTGCTGCCTGCGAAAGCGCGCCATTTCCTGCTGGTACTGGCCGTATTCTGCAGCGTACGGAAGACGCAGCAGCAACTCCATATTCTCGCCTCCCTTCACCTGGATCGTAGTGTCCACGATGCTGCGTGTCGGTGCCCACACCTGCAGGCGGTGCGGACCTTCGATCAGCTCGATCTCCCGCTTCTGCAGGCGATAGGTCCCATCGAGGATGAACTCATAGGTGTCCCCGGGATCGACCAATAGCCGGACCTTGCCCGTGGACTGCCCTTCAGCTTCGCGAACAAGCAGCCCCGAGAGGACCGCCACACATCCGATATGGGCCAACACCGTTCTCATGCGGTCAGTTCCACTTCGGCCTCCTCTCCTACACCTACCGATCCATCACCACCCACCGCCTCGTCATCCACCATGTCCTTCTCCACCTTCAGGTTGTCGATGATGAATTCCTGGCGCTGCGGTGTGTTCTTACCCATGTAGAAGCCGAGCAGTTCCTGGACCACGGCATCCTTGGTGATCATGACGGGTTCGAGCCGGATATCCTCACCAATGAAGTGCTTGAACTCATCCGGACTGATCTCGCCGAGCCCCTTGAAGCGCGTGATCTCCGGGTTCCTGCCCAGGGCCTTCAGGGCGGCCTGTTTCTCCTCCTCGTTGTAACAATAACGCGTCTCCTTCTTGTTCCGCACGCGGAAGAGCGGGGTCTGTAGGATGTATAAGTGGTCGTTCTTCACCAGGTCCGGGAAGAACTGCAGGAAGAAAGTGAGCAGCAGCAGGCGGATGTGCATGCCGTCCACGTCGGCGTCGGTGGCGATGACGATCTTGTTGTAGCGCAGACCGTCCATGCCATCTTCGATATTCAGGGCGGCCTGGATCAGGTTGAACTCCTCGTTCTCATACACCACCTTTTTGGTGAGGCCGTAACTATTCAGCGGCTTTCCCTTCAGGCTGAAGACTGCCTGCGTGTTCACGTTCCGGCTCTTGGTGATGGAGCCACTGGCGCTGTCGCCCTCGGTGATGAAAAGGGTCGTTTCGTTCTTCTCCTGGTCGTTGCCCTTGGCATCGTTGAAATGCTTGCGGCAGTCGCGCAGCTTGCGGTTGTGCAGGCTGGCCTTCTTGGCCCGCTCGCGTGCCAGCTTCCGGATGCCGCTGAGCTCTTTGCGCTCGCGTTCGCTGGTGAGCACTTTCTGCTGGATCGCTTCGGCTTCCTGTGGATGCTTATGCAGATAGTTATCCAGCTCGCGGCCGATGAAGTCACCGACGAAGGAGCGCATGCTCTGTCCCCCGGGCTCCACTTCCTGGCTGCCCAGCTTGGTCTTGGTCTGGCTCTCGAACACAGGCTCGATCACCTTCACGCTGATGGCCGCCACGATGCCCGTGCGGATATCCCCGGCCTCCCAGTCCTTCTTGAAATGATCGCGGATGGTCTTGGCCAGGGCTTCCCGGAATGCACCTTGGTGGGTGCCGCCCTGGGTGGTATGCTGGCCGTTCACGAAGCTGTAGTACTCTTCCCCGTAGTGGTTGGCATGGGTCAGGGCCACCTCGATGTCGTCCCCTTTCAGGTGGATGATCGGGTACAGCGGTTCCCCGTCCATCTTGGTCTCCAGCAGGTCCAGCAGGCCGTTCTTGCTCTGAAAGCGTTGACCGTTATAGACGATCGTGAGTCCGGTGTTCAGGTAGCAGTAGTTCCACAGGAGCCGCTCGATGTGCTGGTCGCGGAACTGGAACTGCTTGAACATCTGGTCGTCCGGCTCGAACTCCACGCGCGTGCCGTTCTCCAGCGTGGTGTTCTCCAGCTTCTCGTCCTTCCGCAGCACACCGCGGTCGAACTCCGCCCGCTTCAGCTTACCATCGCGTACGCTTTCGATCTTGAAGTAGGTGCTGAGCGCGTTTACGGCCTTGGTACCCACCCCGTTCAGGCCGACGCTCTTCTTGAAGGCCTTGCTGTCGTACTTGGCGCCGGTGTTGATCTTGCTGACCACATCGACCACCTTGCCCAAGGGGATGCCGCGTCCGAAGTCGCGCACCACCACCCGACCGTCCTGGATGGTGACCTCCACTTTTCGGCCGTGGCCCATGACGAACTCATCGATGCAATTGTCGAGCACCTCCTTCAGCAGGATGTAGATGCCATCGTCGTAGCTGGAGCCGTCGCCCAACTTGCCGATGTACATGCCCGGCCGGAGGCGGATATGCTCCTTCCAGTCGAGCGACCGGATGTGCTCTTCGCTGTAATTGACCTCGCTCATGCGCTTGTTCCCCATCGCTGAACCCTTGTCCAGCGCGGGTCCTCGAAAGGTCCGACAAAATTAGACCCTTGCTGAAGCGCTAGGGGTACGCGCTTTCAACCGGCTTTTCAACGATCGGGGGGAGTTTTCAACGATCCTCCTCACACGTTGAACAGGAAATGCATCACATCCCCGTCCTTCACCACGTAGTCCTTTCCCTCTGTCCGGAGCTTTCCAGCTTCCTTCACCTTGGCCTCCGATCCGAACTGAATGTAGTCGTCGTAGCCGATGACCTCCGCGCGGATGTATCCCTTTTCGAAATCGCTGTGGATCACACCGGCGGCCTGGGGACCGGTGTCGCCTTGATGGATGGTCCAGGCGCGGACCTCCTTCTCCCCGGCGGTGAAATAGGTCTGCAGTTTCAGCAGCTTGTAGGCCGCACGGATCAGCTTGTTCACCCCGGGCTCCTCCAAGCCCATGTCGGCCAGGAACATCTCGCGTTCCTCGGCGGTCTCCAGCGCCGCGATCTCCGCCTCGATGGCGGCGGTGACCATGATGACCTCGGCATTCTCAAGCTTCACGGCTTCCTTCACCCGCTCCACGTGGGCATTGCCGATCTTGGCGCTCTTCTCGTCCACGTTGCAGACGTAGAGCACGGGCTTGGTGGTGAGCAACTGGAACTCATCGACCAGGCCCGGGTCGTCGTTGACGGTGATGGCGGCCCGGGCGCTCTGCCCTTTCAGCAGGACCTCCTTGATGCGCGTGAGCAGGTCGAAGCGCCTCTTGGCGTCCTTGTCGCCGGTAGTTGCCTGCTTCTGGATCTTGGCGATCCGCGTTTCCACGGTCTCCAGGTCCTTCAACTGCAGTTCAATGTCGATGACCTCCTTGTCGCGCACGGGATCGACGCTGCCATCCACATGCACCACGTTGGGGTCGTCGAAGCAGCGCAGGACGTGCAGGATGGCGTCGCACTCGCGGATGTTCCCGAGGAACTGATTGCCGAGCCCTTCACCTTTGCTGGCGCCTTTCACCAATCCGGCGATATCCACGATCTCCACGGTGGTCGGCACCACACGCTGGGGTTTGACCAGGTCGGCCAGCTTGTTCAGTCGTTCATCCGGGACCGTGATGGTGCCCAGGTTGGGTTCGATGGTGCAGAACGGGAAGTTCGCTGCCTGCGCTTTGGCATTGCTGAGGCAGTTGAACAAGGTGCTCTTGCCGACGTTCGGCAGGCCGACGATGCCGCATTTCAAACCCATGGTTCCGTATTCAGGGCCGCGAAAATAGCCCATTCGCGGGGCGAAGGGGCCGCGCTACTTTCGCCGCATGGAACAACTACCCCAGTTGATCGGTGCCGGGCTCCTCCTATTGGGCTATGCGCTTTCCCGCTCGGGACGGCTCAATGCGGATTCGCTGTCATACCTGGTGCTGAATGCGCTGGGCTCCCTCCTCCTGCTGGTGGACGCGGTGCGCGCCTGGCAATGGGGC
Organism: Flavobacteriales bacterium; assembly: GCA_020437905.1. Taxonomy (GTDB): domain Bacteria; phylum Bacteroidota; class Bacteroidia; order Flavobacteriales_F; family PHOS-HE28; genus PHOS-HE28. The sequence continues at coordinate 5,213 of JAGQVN010000101.1, read as the reverse complement.
TTCATCATCCTGGAAGCCCTGTGGTTCCTGTTCTCCTTGCCGGGGATCTACCGGGCGCTTTCGCGCAGCTCCGGCTAAGCCTTCCGGAAGACCAGGAAATGCTGCCAGGGCAGTCCGCCCCATTGACGGTGCAGCTCCAGACCAACGGCTTTCAGTTCCCGGATGCATTGTGCCTTGGTCATCCGGTGATGCGGCTTGATGGGTACCCAGTCATGCTCTCCCCGGTACTCCACCAGCACCACTTCCCCATCCGGTGCCAGGGAGGCAACTAGATCGGTCATGATCTCAAAGGGATAAGCCAGTTCATGGTATACGTCCACCAGCAGGACCTTGTCGATGCCACCGATGGGCAGGCCTGTCAGCGTGTCATTCCCGAGCAGGGCGGAGACGTTCCCCAACCCTTCCCGCCGTGCCCGTGTTCGCACACTATCCAGCATGACCTGTTGCACATCCACGGCGTACACGTGTCCCTCCGCTGCCGAACGAGCCATCCGTATGGCGTGGAATCCCGTCCCGCAGCCTACATCAGCAATGCGGTCCGTGGGCTCGATGCGCATACGGGCCAACATCCGATCAGGCTTCTCCTCCCGCTGCCTTTCCGGACGGTCCAACCAATCGGCATGGGCAGCGCTCATGGTATGGGCTATCTCGCGCCCCATGTAGAATTTGCCTATCCCGTCGGGATGCCCGGTCCGGAATTCGTACTGAGCACAAAGCGGTGATGCTTCGACCGCAATGAACCCCGAGAGGAGCATGAGCATCCGCATGCTTCCAGAACGGTCGCACAGGATGGAAGTTCACTCCTGATCTTCACTCCATGAGGATGCACGGTGCCATGCGGCACCGTAACAGGCACTCAAGACAAAGGCGCCTTGCGGCGCCTCGTCTTTTGTGAACCCGTAGGGAGTCGAACCCCAAACCTCCTGATCCGTAGTCAGGTGCTCTATCCAATTGAGCTACGGGTCCAGCCTTTAAGAGGCCGCAAAGATAACGTGCTGCGTTTTACCCTCCTACTGGGGCTTGTAATACTTGAGGGCCTCCGGCATGAAGTGCTCCAGATCCCGCACGCGGGTCTCATCGCTTGGATGCGTGCTGAGCAACTCGGGCGGCGCCCCTCCTCCCCCTGCCGACATCCGCTCCCAGAAACGCGGGGCGTTACGCGGGTCGTAGCCCGCCATGGCCATGAAGACCAAGCCCATCTTGTCGGCCTCGGTCTCATGTTTGCGCGAAAAGGCGAGCATCCCCAATTGGGAACCAAGGCCATAGGACTGCAGAAAAAGGTCGTTGGTCAATCCGGGGTTTTGGGACAGTGCCACGTCCAGTGCCATGCCACCCATCTGCACCATCATGCCCTGGCTCATTCGTTCGTTCCCGTGCCTGGCGATCGCATGCGCGATCTCATGGCCCATGACCACGGCCAGACCGGCTTCGTCCTGTGTAACAGGCAGGATCCCGGTGTACACCACCACCTTTCCTCCAGGCATGCACCAGGCATTCACCGCAGGGTCCTCCACCACGTTGAATTCCCATTGGAAGCCGGCGACGCGGTCGGAAGCACCAACGCTGGACAAGTACTCGTTCGCCGCCTTGGCCAGGCGATCGCCGATGCCACGGACCATTTGCACCCGCTGGTCGTTTTCCCGAAGCGGAGCATTCTCCCCCAGGAACTCCTGATAGGCAGAAACGCTCATGGCCATCATCTCCGATTCGGCCAGCAGGTTCATCTGCTTTCGGCCCGTGATCGGCACTTTGGCGCAGGCAACCATTAGGGCCGACAAGCACAGTACGAAGAAGGCGTGCTTGAACGTCATTTGATCTGGGCGGAAAGGCCCCGGTCGAGCAAGGCTTCGCACTGCGGACGAAGCGTGTCGATGGGACCGCGCTTTACGCTGCATTTGCCCTTATAGTGAACGATCCAAGCGCATTGTTCCGCCTGGATGGGATCGTGCCCGCAGATCTCCACCAGGCACTCGATCACATGATCGAAGGTGTTCACATCGTCGTTGTGCAGCATCAGCTCGCGCTGGCGTTCCTCCAGGACGGCCACATCGACCTCGAAGGCCTCCTTCTGACGTGGGTTCGTGCTCATGGTCACAAAGTTGGCTCAATGCCAGCGCCTTTCGACGGCTAGCGTGCCACAAAACTACCAAACCTGAAAGGGGCCTAGTCGGTGGTGTCCTCCACGGATACCAATACCTGGTCACCGAACTTGTTCAGCAGGGCCCGGGCTTCCTGTACCGGGATCCGTTTTCCGTTCAGGTAGGCGGTGATGAAGGCGTCACGTACACCGGAGCTGACCGAAGCATCCTTACGCACCCGCGCCTCCTCCAGGTCGCGATACACACCCGTGGTGTAGCGGATCTTGCCACCTTGGATCAGTTCGGTATTGAGCGGTGTGATGTTGTACAATTGGTCCAGCGCGACCGGTTTGCTGTAGACACCGACCTGCACGGTGAAGAACAAGCCCTTCACCACTTCCACCTGCTTTGCGGGGGCCGCTGTGGGGTCGTTGTAGTAGGCTGCTGCTTCCGGTTGCGGAGCGAAAGTGGACATCAGCTCCTCCGCCGTGGACGGGTAACTGGCCAGGGTCTCCTGCTCTTGAGCGGAGTTCGTTGCTGCCACGGTGCTCGGTCGTGCGATCACGACGGGTCCGGTTCCGGGGGAAGGGGCACCTGAGGTCGTGGCCGAAGGAGCTCCCTGGGTCGAGGCACCCGGTACCGCATTTCCTGCAGCTCCCCGCCCGTCGCTGTTCTGCGCGATGGCGGCCTTCGAGGTGGTTGCTCCCTGAAGCTTGCGGGCCTCGGCCATCGAGATCCGTTCGCCGTTCAGATAGGCCACCACAAAGGCATCGCGGTACCCCCGTTCACGCACCGAGGCTTTGGCACCGTCAGCCACTTCGAAGGTCTTGAACAGACCTGCCGTGTAGCGTACCAGACCATTGCCAGCGTTCTCGCCCATCACCGGGCTCATGTCGCTGAAGAGCTGCTGCGGGATGGGGTTCCGGAATGCACCGATCTGCACCTTGAAGACCAATCCCTGCGGGATGTCCACATCGATCGGGATGGGAGCCTCGCGCACCTTGGCGACCGGCAGGATCTCGAACAGGTCGTCGACCAGTTCCTCCGGCATGGGGAAATCCCAGGGCTGATGGTCCACGCCACCCTGTGTTTCCGCCCGATCCGGCATCCCGGAACGGACCGTACTGCTCTCGTCGGCGAGCCTGGCCGCGTCGGGAGCGTCCGCACTTTCCTGGGCCACATCCCCAGCGGCATCGACCTCTTCCCGACCGTCGTCGGCTTCACCACCCTCCGCCACGTTCGCACCGGCCGGAGCCAGGGCACGGGCCTCGGCCAGCATGGGTTCCACACGACGGGTCCGCTGCTCCATGGCCATGATCTCCGACGAGCGTTGCGCACCGAGCGACTGCAGGTACAGCGAGGCCTGTCCATCGTTCAGGCTGCTGGCACCTTTCAAGCGCTGCGCCAGCGCGCTGAGCGAATCACTTCGCTGATCGAGTTCCACGGCCTTGGCGTTCAGTTCCGCAGCCTTGGCCAGCTCCTCCCCGGACTGCGACCTATCCTCCCCCGGAGGAATGGTCATGGCGGCCTGGGCGCCCAGGAGCATCTGTTCCGACAGTGCTTTCGAGGCTTTGGCTTCACTGGCCGCCTTGGCTGCTGCTTCATCCTGTTCGATGGCCTTCACCTTGGCCTGGAAATAGCGGCTTTCATCCTCGTTCTGCATCACGAGCATGAACTCCTCGTTGCTCAGGTAATAGTATTCCCGCAGGCGATCGGCGAATTCCCGGGCCTCCTGGGCGTCACGCTCCTGTTGCTCAAGCGTTCGTGCGTTCTCGGCAAGGCTCAGCGAGGCCTCATGCAGCGAGTCACTGAGCTGTCTGGTACGCACGGCCTGCAGTTCCAGTTGTTCGCGGTCGCGTTTCTTGACCGTTGCGGAACTGTCCTGGATGGCAATGGCCCGATCGGCGAGGTACAACGAACGGCGTTCCAATTGCTGGGATGCGGTCATTACCGCCTCCGCTTCCGTGCGCAGCACAGCCGGGTCGGCCATGGCCAATTTGGCCAGGTTGCTCATACCGGTCGTATCAGCGCCCATGAATCGATCGAAGCGTGGACGACCATCCGGTGCGGTGCCAACGCCAAAAAGCGCAGCAGTATTCACAGCACCCGGAGCAACATCCGTGGTCGTTGCATCATTCGAAGCAAGGTCAGCTGCACCCTCTCCGGTACGAAGCACACCCTGTTCCTCGGCCAACAGTTCCTCGCCCAAGGCCGCTCCGAACATCCGCTGCTCCACTTCCGCATAGGTCGGTGTGCCGCCTCGTTCGAAATCTTCGCTGAGCGTGTAGTTGCGCAAGGTCAAGGCTTTGTCTTGCTCGGACAGGGCGACCAATTCCATGGCATAGGCCCTGCGGAACAGGCTGTCGCGTACCAGAATATCCTCGGTGCGGTCGGCCTGCTTGCGCACCAAAGCGGCATCCGAATGCAGCTTGGTCGCCTCGCTTTCAGCCCGCTCCGCCATGACCAGGACAGGTTCCGTACGTGGCAATCCCTTGGCATCGACCAGGGCCTTAACCACTTTCATGCTATCCCTTGCTGCTTTGATCTCCTGTTTGACGATGAATTCGCTACGCTGTCCCAACTCGGTACGGACGATCAGCTGATCATCCAGGTATCGGTAGCGCTCTTTCTCGATCTTGTCATAGGCCTTGCCACGAGGCATGGTGTCCAACACGGCCTGGAGCGAATCGATGTCGTGCTGAAGGGCGTCGATGCGCTGCAGGTCTTGGTCGCGTAACTGGACCGCTTCGGCGATCTCCTTGGACCGATGTGCAAATGCACTGTGATAGGTCCTGTCCGGTCGGGTCTCAGGAACGATGTAGCGTGCGGATGGGCTGGCCACCATCGGTGCAGCGCGGACCGAAGAAGCGGCGGTCGGGACCGTTCCCGGTCCTTCACCCGTTCGTGCAGCGGGAGCTTCCATGGGTGCATTCGCCGCAATGACCTCCGTGCGTGAGCTTTCCGTGCGCAAGGCATCCACATGGTCCAGGCTCGACTGTTTCAGATCTCGGAGCCGCTGCAGGCGGGGAAGGACCACGGAAGCCATGGATGGATCGCGTTCCAACATGTCCAGATGCATGGTCGTCTCCCGATCGATGCTGTCCACTTTTTTTTTTTATGATACGGTGATCACCG
>JAGQVN010000100.1 GCA_020437905.1 Flavobacteriales bacterium | reverse complement strand
ATGAAAGCTATCGAAACGGGTCGTTCAATGAGTTTCAACGGCTACTCAGCCCTGGATCTTTCGAAAGATATACCCGGAAGGACTCTTTGTGTAAGCCACGCCCTTCATGGATCGGAGCAATTCATCCTTTGTTGGATGAGGCCCTTTCTTCGGGATCAAATAAGTATCCAGTTCCTTGGATGAGATGCTGAACCGATCGTCCGCATAGCGTCGGTACACCCCGATCAGTTCATAGTCCGGATCGATCGCGGCCATGGAGGCATCTCCGTGGGAATTGTTGCAGACCAGGAGACCACCCGGCTTCAGGTAGCCCTTCACGGCCTGGCCTACGAAGCCAGCGTACTGGGAGAGGACCAGGTCGAAGTCCTGCTTCAGTTCCACGAAGGGTCGGGTGTAGTCCTGCTGAAGGAAACGGAAGCGCGCCGGTTCGGTATACTCCTTGTGCTGCGCGATGTATTCCGCCACGGCAGGATCCTCGAAGAACGTGTGGGTGTTCCTGAACGAATCGGCGTAGACCACATCGGGAAAGACCAACGAAGGCGTGATGTGCACGTGGGAACCCGGATAGAAGACCCTGCCGATCCGGAATTGTTCCTTCAGCGCACGGAACAGACCGATGGAGGTATGGTCCTTATCCAGATGGTGTTTTCGGTACAGCGAGAGGGGCTCCATGGTCCGGTGAGACAATAGAAGAAAGGTAAACAGTGATCGAAGATCTGCATGGCTTTCTGGCGCGGCTCACACCTCACTCGTGCACGGGATCGGCGCGCCACCGCGATCCTACCGATTCGCGCCGTCCTCCCGTGCGTCTTCTTGTTCCCGACCAGCAGTTACTTCAATATTCCCTTTTCCCCGAACCACCCCAACGTATCCGCGATCGTTTCGCGCAACGGCCGGATCCGGTGGCCCAGTTCCGCTTGCGCTTTGTCGCTGCGGATGTCGGCATGGCCGTGTTCCAAGGCGTCCAGGGATTCCTGGGTGAAGAGCGGGGTCTGCCGCAGCAGGCGAGCTTGCAGGCGCAGTAGCGGCAGCAGGGCGCGGAGCAGGGAAAAGGGCAGGGTGCGGGTGGGCACACGTTTGCCGCTCACTTCGCCGATCAGCGCTGCCAGGTCCTTGATGCTGCAATAGCGCCCGGCGAGGAGATATAGGCTTCCTGGTGCCCCACTTTCCAGCGCGGCCACGGCTGAAGCACACACGTCCCGCACGTCCACCAGGTCATAGCCCCCCGGCACCAACACGGGGATGCGCCCCTGGTGGATGTCCACGATGGCCTTGCCCAGCAGGGAGGGTCCGTGGTCGTTCGGACCGATGACGGCAGTGGGGCAGAGGACCACCGCGTTCAGGCCCTGTTCGCGCACCGCATGCAGCACCAGTTCATCGGCATCGGCCTTGGTGCGGTCGTACACCGCGCCGTCGTCACCCACGCGTGGACGGCTTTCGTCAAGGGGTCGGTCCAGGGGCAGGGCCTGGAAGCGGTGGATGGAGCTGAAGTGTACAAGCCGCCTGACCCCATGCTTCATGCAAGCCTCCACAATGTGGCGCGTGCCGTCCACGTTCACGGGCCGCACCAAGGGATCGTTCGCGCTGTCGATGCTGATGCGCGCCGCCGCATGAACGACCGCCTCGCAACCGGCCACGAATGCGCTTACTGCCTGCGCGTCCAGCAGGTCACCGTTCACCACCTCGATGCGCGGGTGGTTCAGCACCGGAGCGTT
>JAGQVN010000099.1 GCA_020437905.1 Flavobacteriales bacterium | reverse complement strand
TTCTCCCCATCACATCCTGCACCACCAGCTCCACCGGGCCGACATCCACGCCATCCGGCAGGTCCAATGCAACAGTTGCAACGCCGCCTTGTGCGACCGGGTTCGGAAAGAGCTTTAGATAGGATTGCAGGTCGAAGGCGTATTCCTGCACACCGACCAAGTGGCAACCGGGTACCACGCAGCCCATGCTGTCGGTCTTGATCAGGAACATGGTCTGCAGGCCGGGGGTGGGGTCGTTGATGCCTTGCTCGGTCTCGCCGCAGACCACGAAGCCGCCATCGCTGGTGGGGTCGATGTCGTAGGGCATGTTCTCCGACACCCCCCAGGCGGCATAGACCACGTAGCCGCGCGACCAGAGGCTGTCGCCATCGGCAGTGAACTTGGCAATGTGGCAGGCGCCTGCGTGCCAGATGCTGCATACGATGCTTCCGTCGGGCAGGACCTCAAAATCGCCGGGTACGCTGCTGCTGTTCGGGCTCCAGTGGCTTTTCTTGCTCCACATGAGCACACCGCCCAGACTCCATTTACGAAGCTCGATCTGCTGCCAGGCCCCCGAGCCCAGGCCTTCCTTGTAGTCGGAATAGGTAACGATGTTCCCATCAACAGCCATCCGAACGGACGGGATCTTCCATCCCAGGTTCCCGTATTGCCTGCGCCACAGCTGGTTGCCGATACTGTCCGTACGAATGAGCATGTGATCGTTCTGAGGTCCGCCACCAGAATGCACCCCACTGAGAACAAAGCCGCCATCCTGCAACTGAGCGAGGCTGTATCCACGTTCACCTTCATTATCGTTTCCATATGAACGATACCAAGCAGTATCACCACTAAGCCCCACTACGGTAACAATTGCTTGTGCACTTTGGGAAAGTGGTCCACCTTCACCCGCGATGGCGAAGCCTCCATCCAAGGTCTGAATGGTCTGCCAGTGCTGAATAAAGGTGGAATCAGGCGTGCCGAATGACAGTAATTCTTTTGTTTTCACGGTATCGCCATCCTCGTTGAACCAGTACAAGGACAAGGAACATTCGTAGGGGTCCGGACCGTAGGAGGTGATCCCACTGACGAGCAAGGTGTCATCGCGTACCATGGCGCCGAACAATCCGTTATTGTACGTCCGGTTCGCATTGTGATGTACTGCGCGTTCATGAAGCACTTGGCCTTGTGCATCGGTCCGTCGCAGGATCACATGGGTCCGCCCGGTCGTATCGCCGTCGTGCCATTTCTGGATGCTCCCGACCAGGAACCCTCCATCGGAGAGTTCCTCCACGCTGTATGCCGGGGCATTGAAACCCATTTGCACGCTATCAAAATCGACGATGAATGTGTTCTGGGCCGGGACGATGAGCGTCCCGGCCAGAACTACGATCACGATCAGGGCGATGAACCTCATCGCACGATGTTGAACTTCACCTCCCCGAAACGGATGCCGTCGCTGAATCTTAGCCTGTATTGTCCCATGGTATAGGCACCATGAAATTAGTTCAGGATCACGATAGAAGAACGGTTCACCGGAACAGATCCTGGCTTCGATATGCCCTTCCGACGAACCAAAGCATGCATTGATCATCCTGAATGCTACGATCGCTTCGTCGCGGCCCTCCTACCGTCCGACCGCTCCTCTTAACTCGTTGAAGGGGAAGGGCTGTTTGCCAACTGCCAACTGCAGGCTGCTGACTCCTGATTCCCGCCTTCCGCCTCCCCACTGCCACCTACCGACTGCCAACTGAACACCCGTATCTTCCTCCCATGGTCTTCGATCTGTTCAAACGCTCGGCGTCCGCTCAGGATGAACTACCCGAAGGCTGGAAGCACTTGAGCTCGCTCGATGAGCTGGATGCCGCCTGGCAGCGCTCGGAGCATCTGCCTGTCGCCTTCTTCAAACACAGCACGCGCTGCGGGATCAGTAGGATGGTGCTACGTGAGTTCATCCAGCAATGGCAGCAGGATGCGCCCGAGGTGGAACTGTTTTACCTGGACCTCCTGCAGCACCGGGCTATCAGTCAGGCCATCGCGCAGCGAAGCGGGGTGGTGCATGAGTCGCCCCAAGTGGTGTTGGTGCAGGCCGGCCAGGTGCTGCACCATGCTTCACACCACAGCATCTCGGTCGCTGAGCTGCGGAAGGCGTTGGGCAATGCGTAAGTTGCGTCCGTGCCGGTGACGATCCTGTCGTCAAGCGCCGGAGCCGGATCCGTTGGACCCCACTGATGAACAATACTCGGAACAAACGCACGCAAGCGAAAGTCAAGAACGAAGAGCTGGAAGAAAGGCCGATCCAGACCGAAATGGCCTCGTTGGCCACGCGCTTTGTCAACAGCACGGCGCAACACATCTTTCTCACCGGCAAGGCCGGCACCGGCAAGACGACATTCCTGCGCAGCCTCGGAGGACTCACCCACAAGCGCCACCTGATCGTCGCGCCCACGGGCATCGCGGCGCTGAACGCCAAGGGCGTCACCATCCATTCGCAGTTCCTATTGCCCTTTGGTGCCTTCATCCCGGAACGCACCTTGCCGGATGATATCGCGGACTATGGGCGCTTCCACGACCGCGACACCCTGAACCGGCGGCATCCCTTGAACGCCCTGCGTCGGAGTGTGCTGGCCGCCTTGGACCTGCTCATCATCGACGAGGTCAGCATGCTACGCGCCGACCTGCTCGACGCCATCGATCACCGCTTGCGCAACGTGAAGCGCGAGTACCACGTGCCTTTTGGCGGGGTGCAGCTGCTGTTCATCGGGGACCTGTTCCAGTTGCCCCCGGTCATCAAGGACGAGGAATGGAGCGTGTTGCGACGCTGGTATGATGCGCCGCACTTCTTCGCTTCGCTGGCCCTGAAGCAGGCGGGATACGTCCACATCGAACTGGACAAGATCTTCCGCCAGCGGGACGAGCGCTTCATCGGCATCCTGAACAACCTGCGGAACAACACCGTGACCGAACAGGATGTCGCGGAGCTTAACCGCCACTACCGTCCGAACAAGGAGGGTGACGGTCGGGACGGTGTGATCACCCTGACCACGCACAACCACACGGCCGATGCCTTGAATCAGCAGGCGATGGATCGCTTGAAGGGAAAGGCCTACCGCTACGAGGCCCGCGTCGTAGGCGATTTCCCGGAGAGCATGTACCCGGTGCAGTCCGAGCTGGAACTGAAGGTGGGTGCACAGGTGATGTTCGTGCGCAACGACGCGGACAAGGCCTACTTCAACGGCAAGCTCGCGCGCGTGACCGAAGTGGACAAGGAGGACGTCACCGTGGAGATGGTGGAGGAGGGCACCAGCTACAAGCTGAAGCGCGAAGTATGGGAGAACAAGCGCTATATGCTCGACCCGGTCACGAAAGAGCAGGAGGAGGAAGTGCTCGGGACCTTTGAGCAGTACCCCATCAAACTGGCCTGGGCCATCACGGTACACAAGAGCCAGGGCCTCACCTTCGATCGTGCTGTCATCC
>JAGQVN010000098.1 GCA_020437905.1 Flavobacteriales bacterium | reverse complement strand
GCCGATGGTCTCGAAGAAGGACTCGCCATTGAACGCGATATCGATGCCCTCGTTCCCGTTCAAGCCATCGGTGCGCGCCGTGCCGATCAGGCGCCTGAGCGATTTCTCCGTGGTCCCATTGGCCGTTTCCTCATCCCAGATGATCCGGTAGTACAGGTCGTAACGGCGCGCATGCTTTCCACTGGTCACCCGTACTTCGGGTGTGGTGTAGTTCGCTCCCTGTTTCAAGTTCAGTTTGCTGGGGCCGTTCACATTGAGGAAACCGGATACATAGAGCAGGTCATCGACCACCGGTGTCTCGGCGGTGATCACTTCGCCCTTGGCCCGGACAAAAAGGCGATAAAGATGGTCCGGGTCCAAGTCATTGGCATCGAAGTAATGGACGGTCTGCTGGGGACTGTAGAAGGTGCCGGTGATGCGGTTCTCGATCAGGGTGTCCTGTAACGGATACTGCGTGCCGTTGTCGAGGTCCTCCACATAGGCCTCCGTGATCTCCCCCGGTCGATATTCATTGGAATCCGGGATCAGCGCGTAGACCAAGGCATCCCCGTCGCCCAGAAAGGCCTTGTTGATCTTGATGTACTGCCGGGTCTTATCCTTGTCCAGCAGCCCATATACCACGGTAATGTTCTTGTATGGAGCGTTCACTTCGAGGTCCGTGCTGCAGCCAGCGAGGAACAGAACGGAAAGCAGCAGGGCGATCGAGCTTTTCACGGGTTACACCTTCAGCGTGGGCGGCAAAGATAGGATCGCGCCCGGACCCGGACCGGTCCTGCTGAGGAGCGGTGCGAACGGGTGCATCATCGGCAGGCGAACCACGGCATCCAGCGCTCCTTGGATAGGCTCTAGCTTTGGAGCGCCACTGAAAGAGTAACGCCATGGGAGAAGCGAGCCAGGTGAAGCGGGTGACCACGCACGTGCTTCAGGAAATGAAAGCGACCGGCGAACCGATCGCGATGCTGACCGCCTATGATTTTTCCATGGCCCGCCTGGTGGATGCCGCCGGTGTGGATGTGATCCTCGTGGGCGATTCGGCCAGCAACGTCATGGCCGGCCACGAGACCACATTGCCCATCACGCTCGATCAGATGATCTATCATGCGTCCTCGGTCGTTCGGGGTGTTCAGCGGGCATTGGTGGTGGTGGACCTGCCGTTCGGGACCTATCAGGGCAACAGCAAGGAAGCCCTGAGCTCTGCGATCCGGATCATGAAGGAGAGCGGAGCGCACGCCGTGAAGATGGAAGGAGGTGCAGAGGTCCTGGAAGGGGTGGAGCGCATCCTTACGGCCGGGATCCCGGTCATGGGACATCTCGGCCTTACCCCACAGAGCATTTACAAGTTCGGCACCTACGTCGTTCGGGCCAAGGAACAGGAGGAGGCCGATCGCCTGCGGCGGGATGCCAGGCTGCTGGAGGAGGCGGGCTGTTTCGCCATCGTGTTGGAGAAGATCCCGGCGGAACTTGCCGCCGAGGTGGCCCGCTCGGTGTCGATCCCGGTGATCGGCATCGGTGCGGGAGGTGGGGTGGATGGACAGGTGCTGGTGGTGCATGACATGCTGGGGATAAACGATGAGTTCCACCCGCGATTCCTGAGAAGGTACGCGCAACTGCATGACGTGATCATCGATGCGGTCGGGCGCTACGTGAAGGATGTACGGTCACGCGATTTTCCGGATAGGAATGAGCAGTACTGATGCTCGCGATGATCTAGCTATCCTTTTTCAGGATGATCACCTGCTCGTCCTGAACAAACCATCGGGCATCCCGGTCCAGGACGACCAGAGCGGTGACACGTCATTGATGGCGATCGTGAAGGACCGCCTCCCCAAGGGTCCCGTGGGGCTGGTCCATCGCTTGGATCGTCCGGTCAGTGGTGCCGTGCTCATGACCCTTTCCAGGGAAGCGGAAAAGGCCATGCACGAAGCGTTCCGGGATGGGCGCGTGGACAAGCGGTACCTGGCGGTGGTCCATGGCAGGCCGGTCGATCACTTCGTTCTCGAACACCGGCTTGTCCATGACAAGCGGAGGCATCGGGCGCGGATCGGGTCCGGGGATGAAGGGCGCCTCGTAAGGCTCCATGGCAGGGTGGTCCGGACCGGGGAGCGCTACAGCCTGGTGGAGCTCGTACCGGAGGAAGGTGCATTCCATCAGATCCGCGCGCAACTGGCGGCTGCTGGGCATCCCATCAAGGGTGATGTCAAGTACGGCGCCCGTCGCGGGGAGCGCGACCGCTCCATCGCGTTGCATGCCAGTTGGCTGCGTTTCGACCACCCCGTCGCGGGGCTGCCGATCGAGGTGGTCGTGCCTCCACCGATATCGGGTATCTGGTCGCTTTTTGGACCGATCGGAAGGATCGAAGGCCAGGGGCGCTCCGACTATCGGAACGGCCGCCAACGGGGATGATCCGCCAGCTCCAGCATCGGGATATCGCTCTTGGTATCCCCATAGGCCAGGATGGGCCTATAATGGCTGGTATCGAGTACTGAACCTATGCGTTTTACTTTTTCCAGTCCCTTGCAATTCTCCCCGAGAAGTTCACCGGTACATCGATCGGCTTCCCATTCCAGCTCGGTGGCCAGCAGTTCGATCCCGTTGGCCGCGCACCAGGGTGACACCCAAAGCGAGCAACTCGCCGTCACCACCACGATGCGTGCATCCTGTGCCCTCAGGGTGTTGAGTTCATCATGCCAGCCCGGACGCACGAAGCCAGGCATCCGCTCGCGACAGAACGAGGCTGCGGATCGGTCCAGTTCAGCTCGTTCCCGGCCCTTGAACGCCATGCGCAGCACAAAGCGTTTCGGGGCATCATCGCGTACGATCCCGAGCCGCGCCAGGACCAGCATGGGCGACGCAGCCAGCAGGAGCAGGTACGCCGGGACCCGGCCCAGGACATGGACAAGGAAGGCCACGAACGTATCGCGGTCGGTGATCGTGCCGTCGAGATCGAACAGCGCCAGGGGTCTCACAGCTTGAGCCGCTTGAAGATCGGTTCGGGGATGTTCCGGATCACGAGCATGATCAGGCGCCATATCCCCAGGGTGTAGATCACGTTCTTCCGGCGTTCCATGGCCTTCACCACGGATCTTGCGACCTGGGCCGGTCCTGCAGTAAGTGGACCGGGCAGGGGCATTCCTGCGGTCATTGCCGTCCGCACGAACCCCGGTTTCACGGTGAGCACATGCACTCCGCTTTTCTGCAGGCGGTTCCGCAGGCCGCTCAAGTATGCGGTGAACCCGGCCTTGGCACTGCCGTAGTGGTAGTTGCTTGCACGCCCCCGCTCACCGGCCACGGAACTGATGCCTACGATGCAGCCGGTGCCGCGCTTTTCCAGGTCCCTTGCCGCTTCCTCCAGGATGGTCGCCGCACCTGTGAAATTGGTGGTGATGGTACGCTCCACCAGGGATCCATCGGCCTCTGCATGCGCGGTATCCGGCAGGTATCCGAATACGCATATCACTACACCTGGTCTGGGTGAAAGCGATGCGTAGAACGCGGGATGATCGGCCGTGCGGGTCGCATCGAAGGCCACGCAGGTCACGTCGGTCGTTGCCCGCAGTCGGCTGGCCTGTTCCTGGAGTTCCTCCGGTCGCCTGGCGGCGAGCGTCAATGAGTAGCCTTTGTCGGCCAATTCCTGTGCGATCGCTTGGGCCATATCCGAGGTCGCACCAAGGATCAACGCGCGTTTCGGGTCGAATGTGCCGCTCATCTGGGTGGGGGTAAGTGCAAGGCGTTCCGATTGGATCGATGCGAATTTCGCAGGTCCATCCTGCTTCCCATGGACCAGCGGACCGAACCTTGCCAGGGGGTAGGTCTCCCTGAGCAGTTCCGGGGACATGCGCGCATCCTTGGCCAGGTACAGGCGTCCTCCAAGCTCGGCAACCACCCGGTCCAGCTCGTTCAGCACAGCGAACACGGTCGGGGTCACGGCGATGTCAAGTGCCAGGGTATACCCTTCCAGGGGGAAGGAGAGGGGTTTTCGGGGATCTCCCGGACCGAACAGCTTCAATACGGAAAGGAAACTTCCCATCCGCTGCCGCTGAATGGCATCCACGAGGCGCCGGATCCCCTTGGCCCCGGCGGTCTTCGGCAGTGCGAACTGATACTGGAGAAAGCCCCGCCTGCCATAGATCCGGTTCCAGTTCCTGACCGCATCCAGTGGATAGAAATAAGGAGCATAATGCACCATTCCATGATCATTGCTGGATGGTTTGTGGTAGTATAGTGCATTGAACATGCCCACGCTCCACGGACCAAGTACGAAGGATGGAAAATGGAACGGCACGTTCAAGAACCCCTTGGAATGGACCTTCAACGGATCTTTTCTTACATTTCCTTTCAGATCCATAGCTTCCGCATGTTCCCCCAAGAGCAGTACCGATCGCCCTTGTTGTCGGCCCCCGGTCACCAGGTCGATCCAGGCAACGCTGTAGGTCGAACCTGAAGTGGCGTCCAAGCGCTCCAGCAGCTGGTCCAGGTCAGCACATCGTTCGCTCCGCTGATCGATGTAAGCGGAGGTGATGCGCTTCAAGCGGAACGTGGCTTCGAGAATGATGCCGGTCAGCCCCATGCCACCGCAGGTCGAATGGAAGAGGTCGGCATGGGAGAACGGGCTGCAGGTAAGCACGTTGCCCCGGGCATCCATGATCGTTATCTCGTCCACAAAGGCGCTGAAGGAACCTTCCTTGTGATGGTTCTTTCCGTGCACATCCGCAGCGATGGCGCCACCCAGGGTCACAAAGCGTGTCCCTGGGGTCACGGGCAGGAAGAAGCCCTGTGGAACGATGTGGAGCAGGATCTCGTCCAGCATGATCCCCGCTCCGCATCGCAGTGTCCCGGCTGCCGGATCCAGTTCCAGGATGTGCGGCATGTCTTGCAACTGCACCATTTCCCGGGCCAGCGACGCGTCCCCGTAGCTGCGGCCCGCACCGCGTGCGATCAACGGGCCACCTGTGGCGACCAATTCCTTCAGTTCAGCGATCGATCCGGGACCATGGACGGTACCTGTGACCCCTGGATAGAGCCCCCAATTGAACCAGCGACCCTTCTCAGTTCGCATACAGCAGGATGCCCAGCGAAATGACCCATCCCGCGATCACCAGCTGGAGGGAGAGGTCTTTCAAGACCAGCTTCGTGGGTGATCCGGTCCGCTCGTGCACCAAGGCCAGCTGGAAGTAACGCAGCATGCCCAGGACCACGAAAACACTGGTGTAATACAGTTTGTCCGTCCCCAACCGAGCGCTTACATCGGCACTGACGGAATACATGATATAGGCGACGACCGTGACGGAAGCCACAAAGACCATGCTCGCCTGGACCATGGGCAGGTTGTATCCCGAAATGCTCTTTCGAACGGCTTCACCACCGGCATCCAGCAGCAGGTCGTCGCGGCGCTTGGCAAAGGCGATGAACAAGGCCAGCAGAAAGGTCATGATCTCGATCCACATGGTGATGGGTACATCGGCAAGCACTCCGCCGGACCAGATCCGGATGAGGAAGCCCAGCGCGATGCACGTGATATCAACGATGGCCAGCTGCTTCAATTTGAACGAGTACAACACGTTCATCACCAGGTAACCGGCAAGCAACCAGCCGAAGTCAGGGTCCAGCAGGAATGCGCTGGCCAGGCCACCAGCGGCCAAGGCGAGGAAGATCCCCCAGGCCAGGTCGATAGGGACCATTCCCGATGCGATCGGTCGCTCCCGTTTCTCCGGATGGGCACGGTCCTGTTCCTTGTCCCGGATATCGTTCAGGACATAGACCCCTGATGCTGCCATGGAGAACGCGAAGAACCCGGAGACCACATGGACCAGGACATCGGGATGGAGGATCACCCCGGCGAAGAACGCCGGGAAGAACAGGAAACCATTCTTGACCCATTGCTCGATCCGGAGCAGGCGAATGGTCGCTGTGAATCGCATGAACAAGCTGGGTGATGGGTTGCTGATCGCGGTGGTTCCGGCCATGAACGGGAGTTTTGCGAAGGTAGTTGGCGTAGAAGCGGTACCATGGTCACGCGCAGAAAAGCTTCAACAGCTCCGGGCGAATGACCGCGACGGTATACGCGAAATGGCCGGTCCCGGTTGCCTGGTCCCCGTCTTGCGTGGTACCGGAGAGGCTTCCTCGCGAGTGAGCGAGCGCTCAACGAGGGACCGGACCGCCAACAGTTCGCGCTTATTTTCGTTGACATCTGTCGATGCTTCGATCACAACCGCTCATCCTCTTGGCACTGACCCCGGTTGCTTTGATCGGCCAGGAACACCCATTCCTGGGGGGTCTTACGTTGCAGGAACAGGCCGGTACGGTGCTTCTGGAATGGACACTGACGGGTGGAAGCACCTGCAATGGGATCCAGATCGAGCGTGCCTACAGCGGTCAGGGCTTTGTGCAGATCGGTGAGATCCATGGCCTCTGTGGTGACCTGGTCGATCCGGTGGACTATTCCTGGAACGATGTGAGCGTGCAACAACTATCCAGTCCGAGTTATCGGCTGAAATTGGGGGTCGACGGCTACTCCTCGGTCAAGTCCATCACGTTGATGGAACTGAATGAGAACGAACAGTTGCTGTTCCCGATCCCCGCTGAGGATCGTGTTACGTTACTACTTCGACTAGCGCCTCAGACCCCATTCGACCTGCGCGTTCAAGACCTTGCAGGGCGTGTCGTTCTCGATCGCCGAGGTATTTCAGGAGGACGGGTCTCCTGGGATGTTCGGTCGTGGCTGCCAGGGACCTACATCTATGCGGTTCAGGCGGAGGGGCGCCGGTATGCAGGTAAGCTCGTGATCCTCTAGCGTATCTATATTCGGGCATGCGTGTCCAATTGTTCGTTGCAGCCGCTCTCCTGACCGCTGCTCCCTTGGTGGTCCCTGCCCAGACACTCATCTCTGACAGCCTGATCGCCACGTATAGCCAACAGGAGCTGTTCAACCTGGGCCTCACCGATGCCACTTCCGGACTGACGGTGCATTGCTTGCGCTATGCTACCCTTGATGCAACTGGTTCACCGACCGTCGCCAGTGGTGCGATCGTTGTGCCGGCCGCGGATTCATGCTATCGGGCCTTGGCCTGCTACCTCCACGGCACCATTGTCGAGCGGGATGGGGTGCCTTCGCGTCTGGGTGATGAGATCATCGTCGGCTACTACCTGGCCGCAGCAGGCTTCGTTGGTGTGTTGCCCGATCTGCTTGGATTGGGTGATTCACCGGGCTTGCACCCCTATGTGCATGCCGCTTCGGAGGCGAGTTGCACGGTGGATATGCTCCGCGCCGCACGCGAGTTCTGCGATCAACAGGGCGTTTGGTTGAACGGACAGGTCTTCCTGGCCGGATACAGTCAGGGAGGACATGCTTGTGCGGCCGCGCAACGACTGATCGAGGAACAACACTCCGATGAGTTCGAACTGGTGGCGAGCGCACCATGCTCCGGTCCGTATGACATCAGCGGTGTGCAGGCACAGGTGATGCTGGATACGGTTCCCTATCCTGCTCCCTACTACCTGCCCTACGTGGTGCTCGCCTATGGTGAGGTCTACCCGGGCTTGTTCAATAACGTTTCGGAGGTTTTCCGCGCTCCCTATGATATGCTTCTTCCACCGCTTTTTGATGGGACCCATGGCGCCGGTGACATCAATGCGGTGCTGCCGGATGTGCCCAGTGAGATCATGCAGGACAGCGTGCTGCAGGCCTTTGCGGCCGATCCGATGCATCCGTTCCGGCTCGCGCTGGCCGACAACGACCTGTACGACTGGGCACCCGAGACCCCGACCCGCCTGTATTATTGCGATGGGGACGATCATGTGTTCCATGAGAACAGCCTGGTGGCCCTGCAAAGCTTTCAGACCAATGGTTCCACCGCTGTGACAGGGGTGAACATCGGCCAGTTGGACCACGGAGGATGTGCTTTCCCGGCCTTGCTTTCGGTGAAGAACTGGTTCTCCTCGCTGCAGGGTGATTGCACGTGGAACTCCGTGCCTGAGCATGCCCGGCAGCCATGGTCCCTGCGTTCCAATCTGGTGATCGATCGAACGGAGGTCGTCGGACCCGCGAACGTGGCTGCGGAATGGAGCCTGCTGGATGCGGCGGGCAGGGTCCGGGACCGTGGGAGAACGTTGGGTCCCTTCCAAGTGGACATGAGCGGTTCGGTACCCGGAGTGTATTGGCTGCGTCTTGAAGCGCAGGATCAGGTCACGGTCCTGCGATTCCTGGTCGTTCGTCCCTGACCGGGGATCGCAGGCAGGTCTGCGTCCAGTGTCCCCCCTCCGACCAGTGGGGCGTCCTTCACATGGGGTCCACATCCGCGATGATGCGGACCCGACCATGTTCCTCGGAGCGCACCATGTGTTCAAAGACCCCGGCCAGCAGGGCTTTTTCTCGTGCGTGATCGCTTCGTCTCAGTTTGACCAGGATATTCCGGATGTGCTGATCACGCACCCAGGCGACCGCGGGCACTTCGGGCCCCAAGGCCCGGTCACCGAAATGATGCCGGAGCTCCCGTGCCATGTGCGCGGCCGCGGCGGCGACCAAGCCTTCCTTCCGATGCTTCAACGTGAAGCGTACCATGCGCGAAAAGGGAGGGTAGCCCAAGACCCGGCGATGCTCCAGTTCGCGGTCCGTGAAGCCATCCACATCGTGTTGCAGAACGAACTGCAGTACCGGGTGGGCGATGTCATAGGCCTGAATGATCACCTGGCCCGGGTCCCGGCGGCGTCCGCTTCTTCCGGCCACCTGGGCCATGAGCTGGAAGGCTCGCTCATGGGCCCGCAGGTCCGGGAACCCCCAGAGCCGATCGGCGTTCATGATGCCCACCAACGAGACGCGATCGAGATCGAGCCCCTTGGTGACCATCTGGGTCCCGACCAGCACATCAAGTTCCCCGTCGTCGAACCTGCTCATAAGCTGTTCCACGGCATGCTTTCCACGTGCCGTATCCTGGTCAAGGCGGGCCACGCGCACCTCCGGCAATAGCCCTGTGAGCTCCTCCTCGATCCGTTCGGTCCCGGACCCCAGCATGCGTAAGGTCCCGCTCCGGCATTCCGGACAAGCGGTCGGTGGCTCATAATTGCAGCCACAGTAGTGGCATCGCAGGTCATGGTCCCGCTTGTGGTAAGTAAGGCTTACATCGCAATGGGCGCAGCCCGGGATATGACCACAGGAAGTGCATTGCCAGATCGGGGAGTAGCCGCGTCGGTTCTGGAACAGGATGACCTGCTCCCGTCGCTGGACCGCCCGATCGACGGCCTGCAGGAGCTGTGGTGAGAAATGACCTTTCAGCCGTTTCTTCTTCTGCGCTTCACGCAGGTCCACGGTGACAACCTCTGGCAGGGTGCTTCCGCCGTATCGTTCCGTGAGTTTCACGAAGCCATATTTGCCTGTCCGGGCATTGAAGGCACTTTCCAGTGAGGGTGTTGCGGAGCCGAGCAGCACGCGCACCCGGTCCGGGGAGGCCATCGTGACCGCCATATCCCGCGCATTGTACCGGGGAGCAGGTTTGTGCTGCTTGAAGGACGGATCATGTTCCTCGTCCACGATGATGAGGTGCAGGTCCTGGAAGGGCAGGAGGAGGGCCGATCGCACCCCGAGCACAATGGCCCGCCCACCCTTGTCCGAGGCCAGCTTCGACCACAGCTCAGCACGTTGATGGGGGGTCAATCGGGAATGGAACAGATGCACGTGCTCCCCGAAACGGTTCCGCAAGCGTTGCACGGAAAGCTTCGTCAGCGCGATCTCAGGCAACAGGTAGAGCACCTGACCTCCCTGGTCCAGCGCCTCCTGGATCAGGTGCATGTACAACTCGGTCTTCCCCGAGCCTGTCACCCCTTGGAGCAATACGACGGGATGGGTCCCGAACCGCTCCCGAACTTCGGCCAATGCCCGGGACTGGGCCTGGCTCAGCGTTGGAAGTTCAGCAGGTCCGATCGGGTCCGTGGGTTCCAAGCCATCCTGCACCTGGACCTCTTCAAAAAGTCCCTTGGCGATCAGGGTCCGCAGAGCCGAGCGATCGGCTCCGGCACTTTTGAGCAGGTGCGGCGTGTTGATCAATTGCTCACCGGTCCGTTGACCACGACCGAGCTCGATGAAGCGCATGAGGATCGCGAGCTGTTTCGGAGCCTTCTCCAGCGTGTCGAACCAGGTGCGCAGGGAGGCTTCGTCGCGCGCGCTTTCCGCGAGGCGGACCATGCGTTTTGTCCGGGGGCGGAAGGTGTCCCGTACATGTTCCTCAAGCCCCACGGCCCCGGCCTCGATCAGGTCCTTGATCTTCCTCAAGGGGTCCTTCACTCCCAACAGCTCACCGGCCTGCTCAATGGAAAGCCGACCCTGGTCCTCCAAGGCCGAAAGAAAGATCGCCTCCCCTGCATTGCCTGCGGGATAAGTTGGGGTGGATGCCGTGGTGCAGATGCGCGTGGAACTGTTCAATACCAACTGCGCCGGCATGGCCGCGAGCATGACCTCACCCGCTGAGCATAGGTAGTGGTTGGCCATGTCCATCCAGAAGCGGATGACCCGTTCCGGGACGATCGCTTCCTGGTCAAGGACGGAATGGACCTTGCGCGTCCGGGTGCTTCCCGGCGCCTGATCGTGCGTACGAACGACGATCCCGGTGTAGAGCTTTCTTCCAGTCCCGAACGGCACCACCACGCGCATTCCGCGGCCGACCGCGGTTCCTTGCGGGTCCAAGGCGTACGTGAACGGACCTTTCACCGCCACTGGAACGATCACGTATGCGTACTGGGCCATTACAGGTCACAAGTTTATCGATCCCCCCGTGTCGACTGGTAGGATCCGGAGAAGCGATGGACATGGTCCGGCATTGCGGACGCGGGATCCCTAATTTCGGCCAATGCGGCAGGCCCGCTACTTGCTCATCGTCGTATGTCTGTCGGTGTACGGGATCTGTCCGGCACAGATGGTCGTTAACACCGCACAGTCACCTGGTCAGCTGGTCCAGAACGTCCTGCTGGGTCCCGGGATCATGGCCAGCGG
>JAGQVN010000097.1 GCA_020437905.1 Flavobacteriales bacterium | reverse complement strand
GCAGGAAGGACAACTTCTGGGAGATGGGCGACACCGGCCCCTGCGGTCCGTGCACCGAGATCCATGTGGATGTCCGCACGGCGGAGGAGAAGGCGCGGAAGCCCGGTCGGGAGCTGGTGAACAACGACCACCCGCAGGTGATCGAGATCTGGAACAACGTGTTCATGCAGTTCGAGCGCAAGGCCGATGGCTCGCTCGTGGAGCTGCCCGCCCGGCATGTCGATACAGGCATGGGTTTCGAGCGCCTGTGCATGGTGCTGCAGGGAAAGCGCAGCAATTACGACACCGATGTGTTCCAACCGCTGATCCAGGCGATCGCGAAGCAGTGCGGAAAGTCATACGGCAGGTCGGAGAAGGACGACATCGCCATGCGTGTGATCGCCGATCACCTGCGCGCGATCTCCTTCGCCATCGCCGATGGGCAGCTGCCCAGCAACACCGGCGCGGGCTATGTGATCCGGCGCATCCTGCGTCGGGCGGTGCGCTACGGTTACAGCTTCCTGGATCTCAACGAGCCCTTCATGCACGAGTTGGTGAAGACCCTGGCCGGTCAGATGGGCGACCAGTTCCCCGAACTGCCCAAGCAGCAACAGCTTGTGGAAAGCGTGATACAGGAAGAGGAGAAGGCCTTCCTGCGCACGCTGGAGCAGGGCACCAGGCGATTGGAACAGGCCTTGGTCGAAAGCGAAGGAACGCTCGCAGGCGAACAGGCCTTCGAATTGTTCGACACGTATGGCTTCCCCATCGACCTCACGCAGCTCATGGCCCGGGAGAAGGGATTGACCGTGGACATGAAGGGATTTGAGGCCGAGCTGAAAAAGCAGAAGGACCGTTCCCGCGCCGCCACAGCGGTTTCGACCGGTGACTGGGTCGAACTGGCGCAGGGTGAGACTACGTTCGTGGGTTATGAGGACTTGAGCACAGAGGCGCATGTCCTTCGATACAGAAAGGTCAGCGGAAAGGGCGGTGACCAGTACCAAGTGGTCCTGGACCGCACGCCGTTCTACCCCGAAGGAGGTGGGCAGGTCGGTGACCAGGGCTGGTTGGTGCAGGGAGATGAGCGTACGCAAGTGGTAGACACCAAACGCGAGAACCAGTTGATCGTGCACTTCACCAAGTCCTTGCCGAAGGACCTGGATCGACCCGTACTGGCGCACGTGGATGACCAACGGCGGCGGTTGACGGCCAGGAACCACACGGCAACGCACCTGCTGCACCACGCCTTGCGCAAGCACCTGGGTGAACATGTCGAGCAGAAAGGGTCCCTCGTAGCGCCTGACAGGCTGCGCTTCGACATCAGCCATTACGCCAAGGTGAGCCCTGAGGAATTGATCGCTGTGGAACGGGAAGTGAACGCCATGATCGCGGATGACCTGGTCCTTGAGGACTTGCGCGACCTTCCCATGGCGGAGGCCAGGGCGATGGGTGCCATGGCCTTGTTCGGTGAGAAATATGGCGACCAGGTGCGTGTGGTGAAGTTCGGACGTAGCGTGGAGCTCTGTGGCGGAACGCATGTACCCCGGACCGGGACCATCGGCCCGTTCCGGATCGTCAGCGAGAGCGCATTGGCCGCGGGTGTACGCCGCCTGGAAGCGGTCACCAGCCTGGAGGCCGAACGGATGATCAACGAGAAACTGAACAGATTGGAAGCGATCGAGGACCTGCTCAGGCGACCGGCTGATCTGCTGGCGGCGGTGCAGAAGTTGGTGGATCAGAACGCGGCCATGAGCAAGGAGCTGGAGCGGGTCGCGAGGGAGAAGGTCAAGGACCTGGCGGCCGCTGTTCCCGCTCGTGCGCGGGATATGGGGAAGGGGATGAAGGTGTTCGTGGGTCCGTTGGAACTGGATGCTCAAGGGCTCAAGGACCTGGGCTATCAGCTGCGTCAGTCCCATCCCGAACTGGCCTTTGCTTCCGGTTCAGCGATCGGTGGCAAGCCCGTGCTGGCGGTATCGCTTGGCGCCGCCTATGCGGAAGCCACCGGGAACACAGCCGCAGGCATCATCAAGGCCATCAGCCCGGCCATCCAAGGGGGAGGGGGTGGTCAGCCCGATTTCGCTACGGCTGGAGGCAAGGACCCCGCCGGCCTGAGCGAAGCCCTGAAGAAGGCTGAGGAACTGCTCGGGTAGGGCGCCGACCGTGTTGCAGCCCGAACAAAAAGCCGCCCGAAGGCGGCTGTTCGTTCCGGATATGCGGCCAACTCAAGCCAGCGAAGGGCGGGTCTCAAGCGGCCGCGACGGAGGGGGGACGTTCTTCCCGTAGACCGGGCCCACATATTCGGTCTCGTAGTTGAGGCCCAGGTTCAGGATATACAGACCGTTCAACATGATCACCAGGACATAGTCCAGGATCGTGGTCTTGCCAAAGCTTTGGCAGATCTCGATCCAGACCTTGGGGATGAAGTACAACTGGCCAAAGACCGGGATGAGCATGTACCAGATATGGCTCGCGGGTCTGCCCACGATCTTCAGGAAGACGATCACGTTCCACACCGGAACGATGCACGCGATCCCGGGCTGTCCGGCCTTTTCATAGAGCTTCCATTGCGCCACGATGGCGATGATGGCGAAGAAACCCATGGCATAGTAGAGCGCATTGCCCATGATGCCGAAAAAATAATCATGTATGGCGATCAGGTATTCCATGGCTACAGGTCTTTATCGGGAGAACATAACCTCTCCGTACTTGGTTCCGATACAAAAGACGGTGAGAATTGGTGGGGGTTGCCTGATGATTTGGGACAAGCTTCCCACCATCCGTTGTGGAACTCCGAGGATACGACCTCAGGAATGCGCGAATACCATCACTTAACCTTCTGATCATCAATCGATATTATCCGCGTGGTGTCGCATAGGTCTTCACGTCAGCTTCGGTGATCTCCTTTCCGCTCAAGATCACCAAGCGTTCGATCACGTTGCGCAATTCACGCACATTTCCCGTCCAGGGGAGCTTCTGGAGTTCCTTGATAGCCTTCTCAGAGACCTTCTTTGCCGCGATCCCTTGTTCCTCGCAGATCATGGCCACGAAGTGCCCGGCCAGGAGCGGGATGTCCTCCTTGCGCTCGCTGAGGCTGGGTACATGGATGGGGATCACGCTCAGTCGGTGGAACAGGTCCTCCCGGAAACGCCCTTCCCCGATCTCGCGCTTCAGGTCCTTGTTGGTCGCAGCGATCACGCGCACGTTCACACTGATGTCCTTGTCCCCGCCCACGCGGGTGATCCGGTTCTCCTGCAGGGCCCGAAGCACCTTTGCCTGCGCGGCCAGGCTCATGTCACCGATCTCATCCAGGAAAAGCGTTCCGCCATCAGCGAGTTCGAACTTGCCCTTGCGGTCCTTGATCGCGCTGGTGAAGGCACCTTTCATGTGGCCGAAGAGCTCGCTTTCGATCAATTCCGAGGGTATCGCGGCGCAGTTCACTTCCACGAATGGCCCCGCATGACGCGGGCTCTTTTCGTGCAGGATCCGGGCCACCCCTTCCTTGCCGGCTCCGTTGCCGCCTGTGATCAAAACGCGCGCATCGCTGGGGGCCACCTTGTCGATCATCTCCTTGATCGCCAGCATCGCCTTGCTGTCGCCGATCATCTGGACACCGCTTGCCTTGGCCTTTTGCACCTTCTTTCGCAGGTCCTTGGTCTCCTTCACGAGGTCGCCGCGGTCAAGCGCGTTCCGCAGGGTCACCAGGATGCGGTTCAGGTCGGGTGGTTTCTGGATGAAATCGAACGCGCCCTTCTTCAGGGCATCCACGGCGGTATCGATCGTTCCATGCCCGCTGATCATCACCACCGGGATATCATCGTTGTGGGCCATCAGTTTCTCCAACACCTCCATGCCGTCCATCCTAGGCATCTTGATGTCGCACAGCACCACGTCGAAGGATCCGTTCTTCGCCGCGTCCAGGCCCTTGGCGCCATCTTCGGCTTCTTCCACCTGATGCCCTTCGTGTTCCAGGATGTCCTTCAGCGCATTGCGGATGGCTTTCTCGTCGTCGATGATCAGGATCTTGGCCATGGTGTGCAGGTTCTGCGCGGCAAAGATGCAATGACCGGGCCAGGGTGCAACCGGTCCGCCCCTGGCCTTGTCCTTATCCTATAGGTTGTTCCGTATGTTCGCGGACCGAACTTCGAACGCATGCGCCACACAGCCCTTTCGCTTCTGCTGATGCCGACCCTGGTCCTTGCCCAGCCACAGATCTCCAACTCCGGTTTCGAGACCTGGACGGGACTGGGTGGTGCGACCGAAGAACCCAGCGAGTGGAGCTCGATCAAGACCTCGGACGGCGGAAGTCTGATAAATCAATTGGCACCCCAAGTGTGTTGGCAGGATGCCGATGCGCACACGGGGTCATACTCCGTGCGGCTCGAGACCGTGTCGGCCATCATCGGCGCAGCCAATGGCATCATCACGACCGGAAGGGTACACGCCGAACTGACCCCGGAGAACGGTTACGTGTTCACCGATCAGGGCAACACGCAATGGAACCAGGCGATGACCAGCCGTCCGGACAGCATGATCGGCTGGTACAAGGCCATGCCGAACGCAGGTGATCATGGCAAGGTCGAGATCATTCTGCATACGGGCGCCGGGAGCATTCCGGAGAATGGGACCTTCGGCAACTGGGTGGGCAGGGCCCGATGGGAACCAGCCTCGGCGACGGTGACTACGTGGACGCGTTTCTCGGTGCCGTTCTTCTACTACAATTCGAACACCCCGCAATGGGCCTTGGCCGCATTGACCGCCGGTGACAGCCTGGTCAGTACCGTGGGCACCAAGGCCTGGTACGACGATATCGGGCTGATCTACAACATCAATGCGGTACCGAGCACGAACGTGGCCATGGTGACGGGTGGCATGGGGTTCAACTTCACGATCGATTGGAGCACGGGAGGTGCTCCGCTGTTCGCCAGCAATTTCACCGCAGAGCTGAGCGATGCCAGCGGCAGCTTCGCTTCCCCGACCACCATCGGCGTGCAGAACACCGCCAACGCGTCAGGCACGATCAATTGCACGATCCCTGCAGGCACGCCGGCCGGGACAGGTTACAAGGTGCGTGTGCGGAATGCCTCCTCGTTCTATGCCCCGGTGCCTGTGAACATGACCATTTCGAGCGACCAGGTCCTGGTCTCTGCGAAGCTTTTCCTCGATGGCCCTTACGACAATGGATCACAGACCATGACAGACCAGCTGCGCGCTGGTGGCCTCATT
>JAGQVN010000096.1 GCA_020437905.1 Flavobacteriales bacterium | reverse complement strand
GAAGGGTGGGGAAGGAATTGGGATTGGATCCAGCGCTGCTTGGAAGACATCCCTTCCCGGGCCCGGGTCTCGGCATCCGCATCCTGGGCGAGGTGACCGCTGAAAAGGTGGCGATGCTTCAGGAGGTCGACCACATCTGGGTGCAGGGCTTGAAGGACGAAGGCCTGTACGACCAGGTCTGGCAGGCGGGGGCCATCCTGCTGCCGGTGCAGAGCGTGGGCGTGATGGGCGATGAGCGCACCTACGAGAAGGCCGTCGCGCTGCGCGCGGTGACCAGCACCGACGGCATGACAGCCGACTGGTGCGACCTGCCCCATGCATTCCTGGCACGGATCTCGAATGCCATCATCAACCGGGTGAAAGGAGTGAACCGGGTCGTGTACGACATCAGTTCCAAACCACCGGCCACGATCGAATGGGAATGAGGCGCGCCATACGGCCCATGCTGCTGGGTTTGTTGCTGTTCCTGACCGGCACCTTGCTGGCTCAGGAACGCACCATCGATGGCAAGCGCTTTAAGGAGCATACGGTGGAAGCGGGGGAGACCCTGTTCGCGATCGGCCGCCACTACGCGGTGCCCATGGATGCCCTGCTCCTGGCCAATCCGGCCGCGGCCAGCGGGCTCAGCATCGGGCAGGTGGTCCTGGTGCCGGTGGATGCCATCGTGAAGAAGGAGGCCCGCAACGCACCTGAGCTGCGCGATGGGGAACTGCTGCACACCGTGGCGCGGAAGGAGACCCTGTTCGGCATCGCCAGGCAGTACAACGTGGAGATCAACGACCTGCTGGAGCGGAACCCGGAAGCGGTGGGCGGTCTGCCGGTCGGCATGGCCCTGGTGATCCCGGTCGACAAGGTGCGATCGGGTGGCGAACTGGTCCTGGGACCGGCCACGAGCAGTGGAGCGCCCCTGCATCAGGTGGCCCCCGGAGAGACGCTCTTCAGCCTGGCCCAGCGGTACGAGACCACCCCGGAAACGATCCGCCAGGCGAACGGCGGCCTCTCCGAAGGCCTGAAGGCCGGTCAGTATCTCCGGATGCCACTGCCGGAGGTGGAGGAGGTGGTGAACGCGATCGCTGCGGACAGCCTGATGAAGCAGGCGCGTTATCGGATCGCGCTCCTGCTGCCCTTCTGCCTGGAGCGCAACGACAGTGTCCACCAGGCGGACCCCAATTTCAGGGGATTGTACGAACTGACGCAGATCGGCACCCAGTTCCACGGTGGCGCCATGATGGCCCTGGATTCGCTGCGGATGCTCGGCCTCAGTGCCGATGTGTTCATCCGGGATGTGGGCGCCGAGGCAGGCGACTGGGACCCGGTCCTGCGCGACCCCGAGATGCGCAGCATGGACCTGTACCTGGGGCCTTTCCATCGCGCGGCCATCGATCAACTATCCGCCATCAGCAAGGATGGGCACATCGTCTGTCCGGTGCCACAGAGCAACCGGGTGGTCCTGGGCAACCCGAAGGTCAGCAAGGTGATCAGCGGCCGCACCGAACAGGTCTATCAGGTGGGTCGCTATGTGGCTTCCAAACACGCCGGGGACAACATCGTGCTGTTGGTCACCTCCAGCACCGAGGAGGGTGTTCTTCAGCAACAGATGCGCAAGATCCTGAACAGCACGTTGCGTGAGCGACCGGACCGGATGCAGGACAGTGTGGCCGAAGCGCACCCCGGCAAGGGCGACCTCGGTGACCTGAACTACAAGCTGAAGAAGGACCGGACCAACGTGCTGGTGGTCCCCAGTGAGCACATCGAGTACGTGACCTCCCTGGTGACCAAACTGGCATCGTTGACGGACCAATACACCATCAAGGTCTTCGGGCTTCAGGCCTGGGAGGAGATGACGCACCTGGAGGTGCTGGACCTGAACAAGCTGAACCTGCACGTGCCAGTCCCCACCTTCATCGATTTCCAAGACCCGCGCGTGGTGGCCTTTGTGCGGCGGTACCGGGAGCGCTTCCACGCCGATCCGGGCGACTTCGCGTTCCTGGGCTTCGACGCCACCTTCTTCTACGGCAAGGGGCTCCTGGAATTCGGCACCGGGTTCCCGGCGCATTTCGAACAGGTGGTCACCGATCCCCTGCACATGCGGTTCCGCATGCAGCGCATGGGCATGGAGAACGGCTACGTCAATGACAGCGCGATCATCGTGGAATACCGCGACCTGAAGCGGGTCCTGGTGAAGTGAGCCTTCCTAGCGGAGCCATTTCCGCTCCATCACGAAGGTGCCGAAGGGAAGCAGGGCGGCCAGGCCAAGCCCGATGACCCGATCGAAGGGCCATTTCAACCGGGTGAACAAGGGGACCGCAGCCACCCAGTACCCGATGAACAACACGCCGTGTATCCAGCCGACGACCTTCACGGCCATTGGCATGTCCATCAGGTATTTGAGCGGCATGGCGATGAAGAGCAGCACGAGAAAGCTGACCCCTTCGGCCAGGGCCACCTTGCGGAAACGAACAAGGATGGGTTCCATGGTCATCAGATCAGGTGCATGAGCTTCAGGACGGCGGCGCCGACCACGATCAGGAGGAAGAGCAGGATATAACTGAGCACGTACGCGCCGATGCTCTTCAACGTCACCTTCACGGCCGAGGTGCCCTGGAACAGTTGGATCAGCGACCAGATGAAGAGCAGGAAACTGAGCACATTGCCCAGGCTGGCGATCTCCACCACATGCATCGTACCGTTGGTGGCGAACATGAGGGGCAACAATACCAGGGTCACAATGATGCGTTGCGCGGATAGAAAGGCGTTCACCACGAGGTGTTCGACGAAGTTGTAGCCGGAACGCAGGAAGAAAAGCCAGGTGCTGAAGGACATCAGGGGCAGCAGCCCCAGTTCCATCAGGGCGTAGTGCCTGTTGATCGCATCGATCATCTTCTTCGCATCGGTCTGCTCACCCATGTTCAAGCCCGGGATGCGCAGCTCGAAGAACACCGATATGAAGCCATACAGACCTGCGGAGAGCACGAGCAGCGACAGGGGCCGGAAATAGCGCACCCGCTTGCCACCCAGGTAATCCCGGATCATGTGTCCGGGCCGGGTGAAAAGCTCCCTGACCGTAGGCACCACGCCCTTGTCCACGGCGAACAGGCCGGCAGGTAACTCCATCAAGAGATACCGCCAGTTGAACGTGCTTACCGGGTGCTTCTGCCCACAGGCTGAGCAGAAATCACCTGTCACGGTTGCGCCGCAATTGGCGCATGTCCCCGGTGCGTTCATCGCCTCAGCTTTCCACCTTCAAGGGAGCGAAGAAGGCGCGTTCGCGCACATTGTAGTGATAGCCCTTGGCGATAATGTGCACCACCATGTGCTCGATGCTCAGCGCTTCGCCCTCATCCACATCGGCGATGTTCGTGTGCTGCAGCTCATGGCCATCGAAGATGATCACCTGGCCGCTGCCGATGGTCTCCAGGTGGTCGCCGCCCGTGATCACCACGCCGGTGTCCTCGCCGAGGCCGATGCCGATGGAATCCGGGTTGGCGGCGATG
>JAGQVN010000095.1 GCA_020437905.1 Flavobacteriales bacterium | reverse complement strand
CTCGTCCAGGGTAATGTGCTTGTGCGTTCGGATACCCTGCTCACGCTGAAGCTGCTGACGGCGCGTTGCGATCGCGCGGGCGTCCCTTTCGTCCTCGAACACGTGGAACTGGTCACCTGCGTTCGGGGCACCATCCAGACCCAGGATGGAGACCGGGGTTGAAGGGCCGGCTTCGTCGACCGAGCCACCACGTTCATTGAACATGTTCCGGACGCGCCCGCTGTATTGACCGGCAAGAATGACATCCCCTTTGCGAAGGGTCCCTCCATTGACCAACAGGGTCGTCACATAGCCACGCCCCTGCTCCAGGGTGCTCTCGATGACCACGCCGGTGGCTCGCTTACCGGGATCGGCCTTCAAGTCGAGCAGCTCCGCCTCCAACAGCACCTTCTCCAAAAGTTGGTCGATGCCAGTTCCTTTCTTGGCACTGATCTCCTGGCTTTGGGATTTGCCACCCCACTCCTCGACCAGAATGTTCATTTGCGAAAGCTCCTCACGGATCTTATCTGCATTGGCCCCCTCCTTGTCCATCTTGTTGAAGGCGAACACCATGGGGACCCCAGCGGCTTGCGCATGATTAATGGCCTCACGTGTTTGTGGCATCACACTGTCGTCCGCTGCGATGACGATGATCGCGATGTCGGTGACTTGGGCGCCACGTGCACGCATTGCGGTGAACGCTTCGTGACCCGGAGTATCCAGGAAGGTGATCCGTTTGCCACTGTCCAGCGTGACCCCGTATGCACCGATATGCTGGGTGATACCCCCCGCCTCACCCGCGATCACGTTGGCTTTCCGCACATGATCGAGCAGGGAGGTCTTTCCATGGTCCACGTGTCCCATGACCGTCACGATCGGTGGTCGGTCGGTCATGCGTTCGGCTACGTCCTCCTCCACCGGGATGTTCTCCTGCACATCGGCACCCACGAACTCCACCTCGAACCCGTATTCATCAGCGATCACCGACAAGGTCTCGGCATCCAGACGTTGGTTGATGCTGACCATCATGCCGAGGCTGAAACAGGCCTTGATGATGTCAGTGACATTGACCCCCATCATGGCCGCAAGCTCGGAAGCGGTCACGAACTCCGTGACCTTGAGGGTCCGACCGGCCAATTCCCTGGCGGCCTGCTCCTCCTCCATCCGATTGAACCGTTCTGCTCGTTTGTCCCTGCGGATCTTGGCCCCCTTGCTCTTTCCTCCTCCGCCGCTCGTGAGCCTGGCCAGGGTCTCGCTGACCTTCTTGCGGACGGCGTTCTCATCCAGATCCTCCGGGCGGCCAGGTCGTGCAGCATCGCGCTGCTGTTGGGCCACGCGATCGACGTTCACCGGACCTGGTTTCACGATGCGCTTGCGACGGCCCTTTCGCTCCGAGGCACGTTCGGCGGGTTTTCGCTCGGGGACCTTCGGCAGGTCGATCTTGCCCACGGTCTTCGGACCTGAAAGCTTTTCCGCCTTTGCTCGGATCACCTTACCCTCCTCATCGGAAGGGGCATCCGTCGTGTCGCTAGTTCCGCTTTCGGGTGTTGGAGCTGGTGGCTCCTCCTTCTTCGGTTCCGGGGCCGGGGCCTTCTTCTTGGGCTCCAGATCGATCTTATCGAGCACCTTCACCGATCTCTGTTCCACCTTGGCCTTGATGACCTCGGGTTCAGGCTGTTCGGCAGGTTCGGTGGGGGGCAGATTATGGATGATGACCACCTCATCACCCCGTGCGGGGCGGTTCGCAGGGCGGTTCGTGTCGGTCAGGGAAATGGTCTCCCGCTCCTGACGTTGCTGCACGGTCTTCTTACTCAGCTCCTTCTCCTTCTTATCCGTGCCGAACTCCTCCAACAAAAGGGCGTACAGTTCCGCAGGGATCTTGGTGTTCGGGCTGTGTTCCACCGTATGTCCCTTGCTTTCCAGGAATTCCACGACCGTGTGGACGCCTTGGTTGAACTCCCTGGCCACCTTGCTCAGTCGCTGTGCTTTGTCCGATCCGCTCATTCAGTTTTCCGCTTGTTCCTCACCCGAGTCCCATCCATTCAATCGTTGAGCTCCTCACCCAGGATCCGCAGTACCTCCTTGATCGTCTCCTCCTCCAGGTCAGTACGCTTCACGAGATCCTCCAGTGGGATGTCCAACACACTTCTTGCGGTATCACAACCGATCGCCCGCAACTCATCCAGGATCCAGTGGTCGATCTCGTCAGCGAACTCTTCGAGGCCCACATCGTCCGTAACCTCATCCGTCTCCCGGTAGACATCAAGGTCGAATCCCGTGAGCTTGCTTGCCAATTTGATGTTGTGCCCGCCTTTACCGATCGCCAGCGCGACCTGGTCGGGTTTCATGTAGACCTCGGCCCGCTTGTTCTCCAGATCGATCTTGATCTCACCGATCTTGGCTGGGCTCAGGGACCGCTGGATAAGCAACTGATCGTTGGAGGTATAGTTGATGACGTCGATGTTCTCATTGCGCAGCTCACGCACGATGCCATGGATACGACTACCCTTCATCCCGACACAAGCACCCACCGGGTCGATGCGGTCATCGTAGCTCTCCACAGCCACTTTAGCGCGCTCCCCAGGCTCACGCACAATGCGCTTGATGGTGATGAGGCCGTCGAACACCTCGGGCACTTCCTGCTCGAACAGCTTCTCCAGGAACTCCGGTGCTGTCCGGCTCAGGATCACGACCGGTGTATTGTTACGCATTTCCACTTTCCAGACGACCGAACGCACGGTATCGCCCTTCTTGAAGAAGTCGCTCTTGATCTGCTGATCCTTGGGCATCACCAGCTCGTTGCCCTCATCATCGATGATCAGGGTCTCGCGCTTCCATACCTGGTACACCTCGCCGGTGATGATCTCGCCCACCCGCTCCGCGTACTTCTTGTACAGGTGGTCCTTCTCCATCTCCATGATCCGGCCCTGCAAGTTCTGCTTCAGGGCAAGGATGTTGCGCCGGCCGAAGTCCTCGATCTTCACCTCCTGGCTCACCTCCTCGCCCACCTCGAAGTCCTCGTCGATCTTGCGGGCCTCGCTCAGCTCGATGTCCAGGTTGTCGTCCTCGCTGAAGCCGTCCTCCACGATCACACGGTTGAGCCAGATCTCCAGATCGCCCTTGTCGGGGTTGATGATGATATCCACCTTGGCTTCCTCTCCGAAGCGCTTCTTCACAACGCCACGGAAGACGTCCTCCATGATCCCCATCATGGTGACGCGGTCGATGTTCTTGATGTCCTTGAACTCGCTGAAGGACTCGATGAGGTTCACGATGGCCATGGCCCGGTCTAGTTGAACGTAATGGTTGCTTTGGTGCTCTTGATATCGGCGAAGGGGACGGTGGTGACCTCCTCATCCAATTTGGGCAGGCGCCCTTTCACCTTGCTGGGGTGCTGGATGCGGAGGCCGAGCGTGCTGCCGTTAAGGGCGGTGAGCTGCCCGTGCAGGTTGCGGCCGTCGTTGAGGGTCACATCCACGATGCGGCCCATGTGCTTCTGGTACTGGCGCATGACCTTGAAGGGGCGTCCCATGCCCGGGCTGCTGAATTGCATCTCGTAGGCATCGGCCTCCTCGCCCAGGTCGTCGCGAACGGCTTTGTTGAGTTCGGCCAGCTCGTTCAGCGTGATGGCGCGGTCGTCATCGACCTCCACCACCAGCTTGTTGCCGGGGCGCAGCTCCACGGCCACCAGGAAGTGCGTGCTGCCTTCCAAGTGCCGCTCGACCAGCTCTTTCACGATGGCTTCGGTGATCATACTCCCTTGACCGCCAGTGGCATCTAACAAAAAAGAGGGGCGGTCCCCT
>JAGQVN010000094.1 GCA_020437905.1 Flavobacteriales bacterium | reverse complement strand
GGTCTTGGGGGTGGCCGCTTCGGTGTCGTTATCGGATCGGTCCTTGGCGAGCCCGGGATCATCGTCAGCATCCTCTCCGTCGATGTTGGAGCCATCCGCTGTCAAGGTCTCCAGGTCCTTCGATCCACTTTCCGTGCCCTTGTCCGATACGTCCTTGGCGAGTTCCGACCCATCCTTCGCATTCATTGCGTTCAGGTCCGCATCATCTGCGGCAAGTGCCTCCAATGCCTTCGGTCCGGTAATGAAGCTCGTAGTACCCAGGTTGGTGCGCATGGTTTCATCGTTCTTCAAGTAACCGAACTCGCCGCTCACACTGTACTCAGCGAAAGGCTGGTCGTTCGCCCGAAGCTTGTAGGAGACCTTGATCTCCGGATCGGCCGGCAGGTTCAACCAGACCAGTTTCACGATACGCCCCTGACCGGTAAAAATGGCCTGGGCACTGGTCTTTTCCAATGCGGTAAACCCTTCCGGAATGGTCTCCTGGATCTTGCCAAAGCCACGTATCGTGCCTTTTTGGAGCGTGATCTCCACGAGCAGTTCACTTTCCGTGATGGGAGTGATCACACGTTTGCCGGTAACACCATTTTGGTCGACCTCGGCTGGAAAAGCGGTGACGGCGCCCGTGGATGCAGGTTCGTTCATGCTTGCGATCCCGCTCACCGGAGCTCCGCCTGCGGCAGTGACAACATCCTGATCCCCCTCCGGGACATTGTCCGGGGCACCATTCACCAGGACGTTCGGGTCTCCCATGATGGTCACCGTGGAGGAAGGGAGCTCGTAGGTCTTTCGCTCGTTGTCCTCGATGTAGGAAAGACGTCCGGTAATGGGCAAGGTGCCCTTGGCTTCCGGCTCCGCTTTCAGGTTATAGGATACCCGGAAGGAGGGGGAGGAGGGAAGGGACATCCAAATGAACTTGGCTTTCTGATCGGCGAAGGTGAACGAGGCGCCCTTGGTCTCGATCGCCGTACAGGTCAACCCGGCAGGAAGGTCCAGCTGCAGTTTGGCAAAGCCGGAAAGATCGCCTTTATCAACATCAACGGTCACGCGGATCTCGCTCCCGGGCATCATGGTCGCTGGAAGGTCCTGTTGGATCTTCACATTGGCGAGCAGGAGCACGTCGATAAGAAAGATCCCGATGAGGTCGATCAGAAGAAGCAGTGGGTATGCCATGGATCAGGAATGGTTCGCTTCGCCCTTTGTTGGGTCTGAGCAAAACTATCCGCATCCATCTACGGGTCGCGACCACGGCGCATGCGCGATACCAACAGGAACGTGTTGAGAAGGGCCCCGGTGGGGCGAATGCATGGCGCCTTTCCCAATGATATCCTTCGAGGGGTACCGAAGATCTAACAGCATCCTTTTTTGTCGCTCGATCCATGCACGGCCATCGGCTATGCCCTGGTCTCGCGCCTGATGCGATGCTGAGATACGCTGTGCTCCGGATCCAAACCAATATTCAAGTACACGCTAGAAGTTAGGCTTCAACGTGTACTTGC
The DNA here is from genome assembly GCA_020437905.1 of Flavobacteriales bacterium. Lineage (GTDB taxonomy): Bacteria > Bacteroidota > Bacteroidia > Flavobacteriales_F > PHOS-HE28 > PHOS-HE28. The sequence continues at coordinate 2,157 of JAGQVN010000094.1, read as the reverse complement.
TGTAGAATGCATCAATGGCACGTACAGCGTCCTCCGCATCATCGACCAAGGTGATGAGGTCAAGGTCGCTCGGGCTGACGTTCTTATGCATCCTGCACATGGTGCGTTCGATCCACTCCATCAATCCTCCCCAATAATCGGTCCCCACCATGACGATTGGAAATCGTCCGATCTTCTGAGTTTGTATCAGCGTGAGCGCTTCGAACAGCTCATCCAAGGTCCCGAACCCCCCGGGTAACACTACGAATCCCTGGGAGTACTTGATGAACATCACCTTTCGCACGAAGAAGTAGTCGAAATGCAGGCTTTTCTCCTTGTCGATGAATGGGTTCGGCTCCTGCTCGAACGGCAGCTCAATGTTCAGGCCGACACTGGTGCCACCACCCTTCTGGGCGCCTTTGTTGGCTGCCTCCATGATACCTGGCCCACCACCTGTGATGACCCCATATCCATGTCCCGTAAGCAACTGCGCGACCTCCTCGGCCAGCTTGTATTCCCGTTGATCAGGTTGCGTGCGAGCACTGCCGAAAATGCTGACGCATGGGCGGATCCGCTGCATGGCTTCGAAGCCTTCAACGAATTCGCTCATGATCTTGAAGATGGCCCAGCTGTCGTTCGCTTTTATCTCGCTCCATCCGCGGCGCTTGAACGCTTTGCGGATGCGTCGTTCGCCCTCGTTCTGCAACGAGGGTACAGCGTTCTTGGTCGACTTCTTTCTGCCTTTCATGATAACACTTCTTGAAGGGCGGTGGCCGTGTGGCCCTTGCCCATGCGTACAACCTCCTCCGGTCTGCCTCGTGCCACGATCTCGCCCCCGCCATCACCTCCTTCAGGACCCAGGTCCACGATGTGGTCCGCGACCTTGATCATTTCAAGGTCGTGCTCGATCACCAATACCGTGTTCCCCTGACCGACCAGTCTGTCGAGGACATTGATCAGATGCCTGACGTCCTCGAAGTGAAGTCCGGTGGTGGGTTCATCCAAGATGTAAATGGTGCTTCCCGTGGAACGTTTGCTGAGCTCGGAGGCGAGCTTGATGCGCTGAGCTTCGCCTCCAGAGAGGGTCGTGCTGCTTTGACCGAGGGTAAGGTATCCCAGTCCGACATCGATCAGGGTGCTCAATCTGGAGGCTATCTGCGGAATGTCCCTGAACAGGTCCAACGCATCCTCCACGCTCAGATCAAGCGCATCGGCAATGCTCTTCCCCTTGAAACGGACCTCCAAGGTCTCGCGCTCATAACGCTTTCCGCGGCATGCACTGCATGGCACGCGGACATCCGGGAGGAAGTTCATCTCGATCGTGCGTTCTCCGGTCCCTTTGCAGATCTCACAACGTCCACCCGGTGTATTGAACGAGAAACGACCAGCCTTGTATCCTCTGACCTTGGCACTGGGCAGCAAGGCGTACAGCTGACGGATATGATCGAAAATGCCTGTGTAAGTGGCCGGATTGCTGCGCGGTGTTCGTCCTATGGGACCCTGGTCCACCTCGATCACCTTGTCCAGGCCGTCAAGACCCCTGATCTCCTGGTATGCCAGGGGAATGGACCCGCTTCGATGGAAATGCCCGGAAAGGATCGGATAAAGGGTGTCCCCGATCAATGTGCTTTTCCCGCTACCGCTCACCCCGGTCACACAAATGAGCGTTCCGAGGGGAAGGACCAGGTCCACTCCCTTCAGATTGTTCCCGCTTGCACCCCTGAGAACGAGCTGTTTGCCATTTCCCTTTCGCCGTTCCTTTGGTACCGGGATCGAAAGCTCATTCCTGAGGAACCGGCCGGTCAGCGAGTTGCTTTTGGCCACTTCCCCGGGCGTACCGCTCGCCATCAACTTTCCACCATGATCACCGGCTCCGGGGCCCAGGTCGATCACATGGTCCGCATGGGTCATCATCTGGCGGTCATGCTCGACCACGATGATGGAGTTCCCGCCATCACGCAGGTTCTTCAAGGAGGCGATCAACCGGTCATCATCTCTCCGATGCAGTCCAATGCTGGGTTCATCCAATATGTACAGCACGCCGGTCAGGTCCGAGCCGATCTGGGTCGCCAGCCGGATGCGCTGGGCTTCACCACCGGAGAGCGTTCGTGCGCTTCTGTCCAAGGAGAGGTAGTCGAGGCCAACGTCCATCAGGAAACCACTTCGGGCGGTCATTTC
>JAGQVN010000093.1 GCA_020437905.1 Flavobacteriales bacterium | reverse complement strand
GTGGAGTACCCGGCCAGCTTCATGCTGGTCGCGGCCATGAACCCGTGCCCCTGCGGATTCTACAATCATCCCGAAAAGGAATGTGTCTGCGCACCCGGGATCGTACAGAAGTACCTGAATAGCATCACTGGCCCGTTGCTCGATCGCGTCGATATCCACATCGAGGTAACACCGGTCCCGTTCAGCGAACTGAGCACGGAGCGGGCCCAGATGCGAAGCCGGGATGTGCGCGAACGGGTCATCCAGGCGCGATCGATCCAAAGGGAGCGATATGAAGGTTCATCGATCCATTGCAATGCCCAGATGAGCGCTCAGCAGCTGCGACGGATCTGCCGGATCGATGCGGCCGGGAATGCGCTTCTCGAGAAGGCCATGGACCGGTTGGGGCTCAGTGCAAGGGCCTATGATCGGATCCTGAAAGTGTCCCGTACGATCGCGGACCTGGCCGGGAGCGATGCGATCGGTACGGAACATCTGGCCGAGGCCATCCAGTACCGCAGCCTCGATCGGGAAGGCTGGGCCGGATAGGTCCGGTCAGGTCTACCGCCCCTGCTTCCGAACAGGTCCGAAGGGGTCGTGTAACCCTGTTCCCGTGATCGCGTATGATGGTCGAAATGGTGCTGGAAAGACCATCATCATACGACCCGAAGACCTGCATGAACCTCCCGATCACCTTTCTGTTGAGCGTCATCATCGCCCCGGTCCTTGGTCAGGGGCCTGAGAAGGTGTACCTGAACACCGTGCTGGAAGAGACCTCGCCACGGAAGGCGAGCTACTACCTGCAAAGGGAGGGGGTCGAAGGCTCCTATTTCATTGCTCGCATCTATTCGATGGATGGTCGTTTGAAAGCCGAAGGGCGCTACCTCGACGAATCATGCCAGATCGAGCATGGCATGTTCACCTTTTACCATGCGAATGGCAAGGTGGAGAGTTCAGGGCGTTATGAGAACGGGAACAAGTCGGGAGTGTGGAACAGATTCGATCAATGGGGGAGGGAATTGGCTGAAAAGGTCTATGACCCGGAACCGCTCGCAGGGATCGTATACACCCGAGCAGAGATCATGCCTCAGTATCCGGGAGGTGAACGCGAATTGGTCAAGTATATCAAGGACCAGGTCGAAGACCCGAACGGTAAGCGTCTCCGTGGTCAAGTAACGACCAGCTTCATCGTCGAGAAGGATGGATACCTGAGCAACGTGGCCGTGGTGAAAGGAAAGAACGAGGAGGTGGATGAACGCGTTGTGAACGCCCTGAAGCAGAGCCCCCAGTGGGAGCCTGGCATTGAGAAGGGCCAACCGGTGCGCGTAAAGATGCGCGTGCCTGTACAGTTCTAAGAACCCAACTACATACACCATAGTCCGCAGGCCGGTCCGAAAGGTCCGGTCTGCGGCATTTTGTCCGCCTGGGTCAGGCCCCTTTACCGTGGCACTGCTTGTACTTGCGGCCACTTCCACACGGGCACGGATCGTTCCGGCCGATCTTCTTCTCCACCCGGACCGGCTGTGTCGGACGGGGTGCCTGCTGAGGCGGCATGGGTCCCCGTGGTGGGGCGTTCCTCCCGGCACCTGCGGGTCCGGCAACACGGTTCGGGGCGGTGGTGGTCGTACGCCCTTGCACGGGCGCATCGGTCCGGCTTGTTCGGAGGTTCTGTT
>JAGQVN010000092.1 GCA_020437905.1 Flavobacteriales bacterium | reverse complement strand
CGGCCGACTTTGCGAAGGGCTTCATCCCGAACAGCATCAACTTCGGACTGGAAGGGAACTTCGCCATGTGGATCGGAGAGATGGTACCGGACCTGAAGCATCCCATCCTGTTGATCACGTACCCGGGCCAGGAAGAGGAGGCGATCATCCGTCTCAGCCGCGTGGGCTATGACAACACCATCGGCTACCTGAAGGGTGGGTTCGACGCTTGGAAGGTCTCCGGCAAGGAGGTCGACAGCGTGAAACGCATCAGCGCCGCAGAGTTCGCGCGTGAATTCCGCGAAAAACCGCTCGTGATCGATGTGCGCAAGAAGAGCGAGTACGACTCGCAGCACGTGGAGGGGGCGGTGAACATCCCCTTGAACCGGATCAACCAGCACCTCGCGGAGATCCCGAAGGACAAGCCCATCATCCTGCATTGCCAGGGTGGCTACCGCAGCATGATCGCCGCCTCCCTGTTGAAGCAGCGGGGGTGGGACGATCTCGTGGACGTGGAGGGTGGCTTCGGCGCGATCAGCCAGATGGACGTGCCCACCACCGCATACGTGGCACCGACCACGTTGCTTTGAAGGAGCATTTCCAACAGGGCTAGTTTACAATGCTTCCTTTTAGAGGTGCGGTCATACCCTGTTCGGCGATCGACATGGTCGCAGGCCGGAGATGAGCAACAAGGCCACACCCAAAGGCAATAGGGCCGAAGCAATGACCATGTGCAAGTAGTGTCCGGGGATCAGGCCCTGACCCATCCAGAACAGCGTACCCTGAAGGAAAAGCATGCCCTCCGTGGCGACCGTCCCTGCGATCACCAGGACCAGGCTCGTGCGAACGAGGTGAAGGTCGCTACGAAGCCATTCCTGCTGGATGGCATAGGCCAGCATTAGCATCGTCATCAGGCCCAAGGTGTTCAGGTGGACGAAGCCCATGACGAAATGCCGGATGGTCAGGGCCATGCGGGCCAAGACGGGAACGGCGACCGCGCCTTGGACAAGGACCTTCAGGGCCATTGCCATAAGCGCGATACCAATGGTCCAACGGCTCCACTTGGCCAGTTGAGCATGGGCTGCTAGGCGTTGTGCCCAAATGATCCGTAGGGTGCGCAGTGTGGCCCAAAGCTGAAGGACCACACCAATGGTCACGGTCGTGAATACGGCAGGATGGGGTTCCGACCAGGCGATGGCCAAGGCATAGGTGAGCACCGCTGAGACCGTCCAAAGGGTAAGGGTCAGGTGGTCGAATCTCATGTTCATGCCACGGCCCTCCGCCCAGCGCGTACCGATGGCCATGGCCGCGAACCAGAACCAACCATTGAATTGGAAGTGCAGGAAGAATTGCACAGCCCAATAGTAGAATTCCATGCCACTTGAGCCGACCAGCACGAAGGGACCGACCACCCATGCCCCCAAGGTGGAAAGCACGAAGAACAGGATGGCCAGCCGGGCAAGTGGCCGGCTTCCATTCGTGGGCCATTGCATGGTCGCGCGCCAGAGGATCGCCAGTAGAAAATAGGCCAGGACCATTTGGATCATGGACGCCGTGATCGGCACCACGCCATGGCCTTGGAGCGGAAAGCCGATGAGCATGATGAACACCATCGATTGCAACATGACCAACAGGACGCGCACTTTTCGACCGAACCGTTGCATACCACTCTCATGCAACATAACGGCCGTGGCACCGATGAACATCCATCCGAAAAGGGCAGTGTGCGAATGACTTTCAAGCCACGGGCGAAAACGCACGAAGGGCAATTCCGCCACATACATCACACGCAGCATAGTGCCGATCGATCCGGCCACCAACAGGTTCGACAAGGCGATCAAGAACCAGGTGCGGGGCTTTGAAAGCGCTTCCATGAAGGTCGTGGAGGTTCGATCGGTCATCGATCAGGTGATCGGGTGACAAACGTCATATATTGGACAGATCTGTCCGCTGACTTTTGTCACCAACTCCTCAAACCGTTCCATCGCCATGAAGATCATGAAGTATGATATCGGCACGATCCTCGCTGGATCGTTCTTCCTCCTATTCTTCGCATGCGGAGGAGGAGGGGAGGCCCCTTCAGGACCTCCGGGTACCAGCGGAGCGCCTCCGAGCACGGATGCGGTATCATCGAAGTCGGCCGTCCTGATGATCGCCGATGCCGATATCACGCTTGGGGCGATCGATAGTGGAATGGTGGATGCTGGAAAGGCCATCTATGACATGAAGTGTCAAGCTTGCCATAGTACGGGGCCGAACCGCGTGGTGGGACCTGGATGGGCCAAGATCCTGGACCGGCGCAAGCCCGCATGGATCATGAACATGATACTGCACACCGAGGCCATGCTGGAGGTAGACCCCACGGCGCAGAAGGCGCTCGAGGAATGCCTCGTCCGCATGCCCAACCAAGGGCTGTCCAAGGAGGAAGGACGCAAGGTCCTGGAGTTCATGCGCACACTTTGACCAGAAACGAGACCCCGAAACGATCACTTCCATGAAACGTCCTTTGTTAATGACCGGAGGGATTCTGGCCGCTGTAGGGTCCGGGTTCTTCCTGATGAACGCGCTTCCTTCCTGCAAGCCCAAGACCACGCAGGCCATGGTCACTGGCAACGCTGCGGAAAAGGTCTATGTCAAGCCCGGGTCGTATGACGAATTCTATGATTTCGTCAGCGGTGGCTTCAGCGGCCAGATGTCCGTGTACGGTCTGCCATCGGGCCGTTTGTTGCGACGGATCCCCGTCTTTTCGCAAGACCCGGAGACGGGATATGGCTATAGCGAGGAGACCAAGCCCATGTTGATGACCTCGCACGGGTTCATCCCGTGGGATGATGCCCACCATCCTGAAATGTCAATGACCGATGGGTCCCACGACGGGAAGTGGGTGTTCATCAACGGCAATAACACGCCCCGCGTGGCCTTGATCGATCTGACCACCTTCCGCACCAAGAGCATCATCGAGATCCCGAACAGCGCTGGGAACCACTCCTCGCCGTTCTCCACGCCCAACACCGAGTACGTCGTGGCGGGTACCCGGTTCAGCATACCCATGGGCACGGACGCCGAACGTGATGTGCCGATCGACAGCTATAAGGCCAATTTCAAGGGCACGGTGAGCTTCATCCATCCCGAAAAGGAAACGGGAAAGATGTCCATCGCGTTCCAGATCAAAACGCCCGGCATCGACTTCGATCTCGCGCATAGCGGGAAGGGTCCTTCAGAGGGATGGATGTTCTTCAGTTGCTACAACACGGAAAAGGCCCATAGCCTGCTGGAGGTCAATGCCAGTCAGAACGACAAGGACTTCATCATGGCCGTGAATTGGAAGAAGGCCGAACAGTACGCGAAGGAGGGAAGAGGCAAGAAGGTCGCAGGCAAGTATTATTCGAACTGGTGGAACGGATCTACCCATTCCGCGGAGAACACCACGTACAATGAGGTATTGCAGTTGGACCCGGTCGAGTTGGGCGACCTGATCTACTTCATGCCGTGTCCTAAATCACCGCATGGCTGTGACGTGGACCCCAGTGGTCGGTATATCGTGGGAAGCGGGAAGCTCGCCGCCCTTTTGCCCGTATTCTCCTTCGAGAAGATCCAAGCGGCCATTGCGGCCAAGGACTACGAGGGTGAATATGACGGGATCCCCGTCCTGAAGTATGAAAGCGTGCTCCATGGGGAAGTAAAAAAGCCCGGCCTGGGTCCGCTCCATACCGAATTCGACGGGAATGGCAACGCCTATACGTCGATGTTCGTGAGCTCAGAGATCGTCAAGTGGAACCTGGAAAGCTTGGAAGTGCTGGACCGCATCCCGACCTATTACAGCATTGGGCATCTATCCATTCCGGGTGGCGACAGCAGGACGCCGTATGGCAAATACGTGATCGCCTATAACAAGATCACCAAGGACCGCTACCTGCCTACTGGTCCGGAATTGACGCAATCCGCGCAGTTGTACAGTATCGAAGGTGATAAAATGGAGTTGTTGCTCGATTTTCCGACCACCGGTGAGCCGCATTACGCTCAAGCCACCCCGGCGGAACCCATCCGCGAGCGTTCGGTGAAGTTCTTCCGCCTTGAGGACAACATGCATCCCTTCGCGGCGAAGGGAGAGAAGGAGACCAAGGTGGAGCGCCGGGGCAAGGAGGTTCATGTTTGGATGACCACGATCCGTTCTCATTTCACGCCGGACAACATCGAAGGCGTTAAGATGGGTGACGATGTCTATTTCCACGTGACCAACCTGGAGCAGGATTGGGATGTGCCTCACGGGTTCGCGGTGATCGGTGCCGGCACAGCAGAGCTTCTGATCATGCCCGGTGAGACCCAGACCTTGAAGTGGACACCCGATCGGATCGGCGTGCAGACCTTCTACTGCACGGATTTTTGCTCGGCGCTCCATCAGGAAATGCAGGGTTATATCCGCGTTTCCCCGGCAGGGAGCAATGTGACGCTGAAAGCTTCCACTTCGAGCGTTGATGCGAGCTAGTGGATGAACGATGATGCCATCCGACACCTTGGAGCAGGCCATCCTCCCCAAGGTGCCGGATGCGCTTGATAAGATCCCCGCAACGCATGAGGCCCATTTCGCGCATCATGATCGCCATCTCCGCGCTGGCCTTGCTGGTGCTCCTGTTCGTGCCCATCTGGCGCATCGACCTGACCGCTCCACAATATCCGGAGGGCATGACCATGCAGATACATGCCGATCACTTCTCCGGTGATGTGGAGAAGATCAATGGATTGAACCACTACATCGGAATGGCGCATATCGAGAACGATATGTTCCCGGAGTTCACCTATCTCCCCAAGGTGATCGTGGCCCTCAGTGTACTGGGGTTGGTCGCCTCCCTCTGGGGGAAACGCATCCTGTTGGTCCTTGGCTTGATTACGCTGACCCTTTTCGGACTGTGGGCCCTCTACGATATGTATACCTGGGGATACCACTACGGTCACGATCTTGATCCGCATGCGGCCATCAAGATCGAAGGCATGGCATACCAACCTCCACTGATCGGTCACAAACAGTTGCTCAACTTCAACGCGTGGTCCGCTCCGGACATCGGCGGATGGGTGCTCTTCGGCGTGATGGGTCTCCTGGCCGGCGTGTATTTCCTGGAATGGCGCGAACTGCGCAGGAAACGGTCCAAGACCTGAACCATGCACATCATGGCCCGCTCTCTCGCTCTTTGTGCGCTCCTGTTCGCTGTCCTTGGGTCCTGCGGTCAACAGACACCGCATATCGACCTGGGCGAAGTGGAGTGTGCGCACTGCCGAATGAACGTCTCCGATCCTCGATTTGCTGCCGTCATCATGACCACCAAAGGCCGGCAGTATTCCTTTGACGGACCCGAATGCATGGTCTCCTTCGTGACGCAGGGGTCGCTGCCCGAAGCGGAGGTCGCTCAATGGTACGTGTCGGATTTCGAGCACCCAAGCGTCCTTCTCGATGCCACGAAGGCCCTCTATGTCCATGGCCCCGCTTTCCGCAGCCCGATGCGTGGCGATGTTGCGGCGTTCGCCAGCAAGGTGGACCGCGACAAAGCCGTCAAGGATCTTGGTGGTGATCCCATGGACTGGCCGGACGCCAGGAAGCAACTGGCCCGGTGAAGCGCCTGTTCGCCACTGTCGTTCCGTTCATCCTGTTCGTCGCGACCATGATGGCGCGAGTGGTCCCCCATGCCGCCAACGGTGCGGTGCCACTGACGCAGCGTCTGAAGGAGGCACTGCCCGGTGATACCATACTGGTCAGTGGTGAAGTGCGTGAAGGGACCTTGACCATCGATCGTCCCATGGCACTGATCGGTGCGGCGGGTGCCGTCATCGATGGTGATGATGCGGGGGATGTGGTGGTGATCACGGCAGATGACGTAACGGTGCAGGGGTTCACCGTGCGCGGGAGCCGGATCAGCGATATGCACGACAACGCGGGGATCAAGGTGCTGGATCGCGCACGGGCCCATATCGTGGATAATTTCCTGGACGGTTGTTTCTTCGGGATCTACCTGAGCGGGTCCCGCGACGCGGTCGTGCAAGGCAATCGCGTGGTGGGACATCCTCAACGGGAGAACAGGATGGGCAATGGCATCCACCTTTGGCATTGCCACAACGTCCGCATCCTAGACAACTTGGTCCGCGATCACCGCGACGGGATCTATTTCGAATTCGTCACGGATACGCGCATCGAGCGCAATAAGAGCCTTCACAACCTGCGGTATGGCCTGCATTTCATGTTCTCCAACAGGAACGCTTATTCCTACAATAGGTTCCAGGACAATGGGGCGGGGGTCGCCGTCATGTACTCCCATCACATGGAGATGCGCCACAATCGTTTCCTTTCGAACCGGGGCGCCAGTTCCTATGGTCTGCTCTTGAAGGAGATCAATGATGGGGTGCTGGAGGACAACGAATTCGCGGACAATACCACCGGTCTGCTGGTGGACGGTTGCAACCGGTTCAGGATAGTGGACAATTCCTTCCGAGCCAACGGCTGGGCCTTGCGGTTGTTCGCCAATGCCACGGCATGCGTCATTACCCGCAATCTTTTCGTTGGCAACACCTTTGATCTCAGCACGAATGGCGATCTGATGCTCAACGACATCAATGGGAACTATTGGGATCGATACGTGGGTTACGATCTGGACCGGGATGGCTATGGGGATGTACCCTATCGTCCCCTCGGTTTTTTCGGGCTTTTGGTGGAACGGATGCCCTACGCCATGGTGTTCTCGCGGAGCCTGCTCGTGGCCCTGTTGGACCAAGCGGAGCGACTGATCCCCACGCTTACGCCCCTGGCGATGAAGGACGACCATCCGCTCATGCGCATGCCCAATGGATAGGATCGCGTTCACGGGTGTGGGCAAGCGGTACGGCCCGACGTGGGCGCTGCGCCATGTGGATGCGGTGTTCCGCGCCGGTGAAGTGGTGATGGTGATCGGTCCGAACGGTTCGGGAAAGACCACCCTGATCAAATGCCTCCTCGGTCTGGTGCATCCCACGGAAGGCGCGATCACCTTGGACGGAAAGATCATCGGCGGCGATCCATCGTATCGCACGGTCATCGGCTATATGCCACAGATCTCGCAATTCCCCGCTGCCCTCACCATCGGTCAGTTGTTCCATATGATGCAGGATATACGGGGGCTTGGGCCGGCGGAAGTGGACGATACCCTCATCAAGGAGCTCGGGCTGGACACTCAGCTGAACAAGCGCTTGTCGGCGCTGTCGGGTGGCACCGAGCAAAAGGTCAGCGCGGTGCTGGCCTTCCGCTCCCGGCCGAGCATACTGGTGATGGATGAGCCTACGGCGGGGCTGGATCCCCTGGCGGCGCGGACCGTTCTGCGCCATGCCGATCGGGTCAGGAACGAGGGAGGAACGGTGTTGGTCACGTCCCACCTGATGGAGGAGGTGGAAGCGTTGGCGGATCGCGTGGCCTATATCCAGGACGGCTCACTGCGGTTCCTGCTCCCCATGAAAGAGATCTTCCAGGCCACTGGGGAGGACCGCCTATCCCGCGCCATACCCGTTCTATTGTCCAAAACCGTTCCGGTGTGATCAAGGTGTTCAAATACACATTGATCGATCTGGCACGCAACCGGGCCATGTTGGGCTATGCCCTGTTGCTGCTGCTTGTTTCAGAAGGGCTGTTCCAACTGGAGGGCGATCCGATGAAGGCCTTTCTCGGCTTGGTGCAGGTCGTGATCGCGCTCGTGCCTTTGATCGCCATGCTGTTCACCATCGTCTACGGATATGATGTGCTGGAATTCACCCAATTGCTCGCTGTGCAGCCCATTGGCCGCAGTGCCATCCTCGGAGGGCAGGTACTCGCGCTTTCCGTTTCCCTGCTGTTGGCACAGGGCTTTGGCTTGGGTCTTCCCCTCCTCGTGCACTTCCCCACGCGGGTCGCATTGGTATTGACGGTCACCGGTTCAGCGCTCGTTCTGGTCTTTTCGGCTTTGGGCACGCTCATCGCCCTGTCCCAGCGGGAGAAGGCGAGAGGCGTCGGCATCGGTCTGGGCGTATGGTTCGTCTTCGTATTGGTGTACGATGCATTGCTGATGTGGCTGATGTTCGCCCTAAGCGACCGCCCGATCGAACCCTGGGTCGTGCCGCTTGCGGCACTGGATCCGATCGACCTGGCGCGCATCATGGTGATGCTCGAGGTGGACCTGGCAGCCATGATGGGCTACAGCGGTGCCCTATACAAGGAGTTCTTCGGTTCGACCGGTGGCATGGCGGTGGCTCTCGGGACCCTGATGCTCTGGATAGTCGTGCCCATTGCTTTCGCGTTCAGGACCTTTCGGGGCAAGGACCTGTGAAGACCAAGTGTGTCGGATGTCTTCGATCGAAATACTGATCGCCGTCATACTCCGATCCGAACAAACGGACAATTTTGTCCGACAAGGAACTACCACCACTTATGAGAGACCGAACAACCATGCGCGAGTTGCTTCCCCTATTCGCCCTGCCCCTGATGATCGCTTGCCAGAGCGGAGAGGGTGATCAGGACCTGTCCGCCGCCTCGGCGGTTCCAGGATCCCTCGGAGGCGGCCAATCCACCGTGGTCGACAACGAAAGCCAAAAGAACGTCGTCCAGATCGCAGTCGCTTCACCGGACCACAGGACGCTGGTGGCGGCAGTGCAACATGTGAATTACGAGGATGTGCTCGTCAACGCCGGCCCGTTCACGGTCTATGCGCCCACCGACGCGGCGTTCAATGCCCTGCCTGCCGGTACGCTGGACGAGTTGATGAAGCCCGAGAACAAGGAAAAGCTGGAGAACATCCTTGAGTACCATGTGGCCTTGGGGGTCCTGAAGCCTGAAAGCATGAAGAACGGCATGCACATGGGCATGGCGAACGGGGACAATGTGATCTATACGGTGACAGATGATGGCACGGTGATGATCAATGACGCGAAAGTGCTCGGCTCGGTGCCGGCCTCGAACGGCCTTGTCGTAGTGATCGACAAGGTGCTATTGCCCCCGGCGAAATAGATCCACGCATCGTACTGTCCATACTGCCGTGTGGATGGTGAAAGACAGCAGAGGCGTCCACGGGGCGCCTTTGTTGTGCGGAATGGGAAGTGGTCAACACCGGAACGATGCTCCGGGAAGGTCCATTTGAGTGGCCAGGTCGTTCATGGAGGTCGCTTCGAGCATGTTCCGCAGTTCTTCGCGCACGGCCATGAAACGGTCGTGCAGAGCACAGGGCTTGTCGGCGGAACAATGCGGAAGACCCAGACCGCAGGCAGTGTATATCGCATCGCCATCGATCACTGAAACGATGTCCGACAAGAGCACGTTCTTTGCCTGGGCCCGTGGCAGGGCGAAGCCCCCTCCGGGTCCTTTGGTCGAGGAAACTAGACCTGCGCGGGCGAGCTTCTGCAGCACTTTGGATGTGAACGCGACCGGTGAGGCCGTCTTGCTGGCCACCTGATCGAGCGTGACGCGTTGCCCCTCGGCAGTGGCCCTGGCGATGCAGATCATCGCACGGATGCCGTATTCACAGGCCCTTGAGAACATGTTCGAAAGTTCAATGCGAAGTTCGGCACGAAGGGAATGCTTTCCACGCCTATCGGCGCTGACCAGCATCAAGGAACTCGGACCGGCGATTGCCCTACCGGACCAACACATCCTCCAACCATGTCGATCACCGAGAACGCCGACGCTATTTTCCATTCTGCCTTGTTGAACGAGGAGATGCCACCGATGATCGACATGAGCAACACCGGCCGACTTTGCGAAGGGCTTCATCCCGAACAGCATCAACTTCGGACTGGAAGGGAACTTCGCCATGTGGATCGGAGAGATGGTACCGGACCTGAAGCATCCCATCCTGTTGATCACGTACCCGGG
>JAGQVN010000009.1 GCA_020437905.1 Flavobacteriales bacterium | reverse complement strand
TCTTCACGATGCCCCGCTCGATGAGCTTGCGGATGATGAAGGGCTTGAAGAGCTCGGCGGCCATGTCCTTGGGCAGACCGCACTCATGCAGCTTCAGCTCGGGACCGACGACGATCACCGAACGGGCACTGTAGTCCACGCGCTTACCGAGCAGGTTCTGGCGGAATCGGCCCTGCTTGCCTTTCAGGGAGTCGCTCAGGGACTTGAGCGGCCGATTGCTCTCGCTCTTCACGGCGCTGCTCTTCCGGCTGTTGTCGAAGAGGCTGTCCACGGACTCCTGCAGCATGCGCTTCTCGTTGCGCAGGATCACCTCCGGCGCCTTGATCTCCATCAGGCGCTTCAGGCGGTTGTTCCGGATGATCACACGCCGATACAGGTCGTTCAGATCGCTGGTGGCGAATCGTCCACCATCCAGTGGCACCAAGGGGCGCAGCTCGGGTGGTATCACCGGCACCACCCTGACGATCATCCATTCCGGCCTGTTCTCGCGCCGCTCATTGGCCTCGCGGAAGGCCTCGACCACCTGCAGGCGCTTCAACGCCTCGTTCTTTCGCTGCTGGCTCGTCTCCGTATCCGCTTTGTGGCGGAGGTCGTAGCTCATGCTGTCCAAGTCCAGGCGCTTCAACAGGTCATGAAGCGCATCGGCACCCATCTTGGCGATGAACTTGTTCGGGTCCGAATCCTCCAGGAACTGGTTCTCCTTGCCCAGGGCATCGAGGATGTCCAGGTATTCCTCCTCCGTCAGGAAGTCGAGGTATTGCACCTGCTCACCCTCCTTGTTCACCGCCGTTCCCGGCTGGATCACCACGTAGCGCTCGTAGTAGATGATCTGATCGAGCTTCTTGGTAGGCAGGCCCAGGAGATAACCGATCTTGTTGGGCAGGCTGCGGAAGTACCAGATGTGAGCCACGGGTACCACCAATTGGATGTGCCCCATGCGCTCACGACGCACCTTCTTCTCGGTGACCTCCACGCCGCAACGGTCGCACACGATCCCTTTGTAACGGATCCGCTTGTACTTGCCGCAATGGCATTCGTAGTCCTTCACCGGTCCGAAGATGCGCTCACAGAACAAGCCATCGCGCTCCGGCTTATAGGTACGATAGTTGATCGTCTCGGGCTTGATCACCTCCCCCTGGCTGCGCTCGAGGATCAGTTCGGGCGAGGCCAGGCTGATGACGATCTTATTGAAGTTGCTGCTGAGCTTGACTTCCTTTCTCATGAGTTCGCTTTGCAATGCGTTCGACCATCCAGTTACCTGCCCCCGATCACTCCAGGGAAACATTCAGACACAGACCGCGCAGCTCGTGGAGCAGCACGTTGAACGACTCCGGTATGCCCGGTGTGGGCAGTGGTTCGCCCTTGACAATGGCCTCGTAGGCCTTGGCACGGCCTAGGACATCGTCGCTCTTCACCGTCAGGATCTCCTGAAGGATATGGGAAGCACCGAAAGCTTCGAGCGCCCAGACCTCCATTTCCCCGAAACGCTGACCACCGAACTGTGCCTTACCTCCGAGCGGTTGCTGGGTGATGAGGCTGTACGGGCCGATGGAACGCGCGTGCATCTTGTCATCGACCATGTGGGCCAGTTTGAGCATGTAGATCACACCCACCGTCGCCGGCTGATGGAAACGCTCACCCGTACCACCGTCGTACAAGTATACCCGGCCGTATTCCGGTAGCCCGGCCTCCTTGGTCTCGGCATGGATCTGATCGATGGTCGCGCCATCGAAGATCGGGGTGGCATACTTCCTGCCCAGCTTCAATCCGGCCCAGCCCAACACGGTCTCGTAGATCTGTCCCAGGTTCATCCGGCTTGGTACACCCAGCGGGATCAATACGATATCCACCGCTGTACCGTCCTCCAAGTAGGGCATGTCCTCGTCGCGCACGATCCGCGCCACAATGCCCTTGTTCCCGTGACGTCCGGCCATCTTATCACCGACGGTCAGCTTTCGCTTGGCGGCCACGTAGACCTTGGCCAGCTTCATGATGCCGGTGGGCAGTTCATCCCCGATGCTTACCTGGAACTTTTTCCGCTTGTGGATACCGTTCAGGTCGCTATTCCGGATGTTGAAGTTGTGAATGAGCTGGCGCACCAGTTCATCGACCTTCTTGTCACCGGTCCAGTTGGTGGGGTCCACCGTGGCAAAATCCAGGTTCTGAAGCACCTTGGCACTGAACTTCACCCCTTTCTTGATCTCCTCTTCCTTGTACTTGTTGAAGACACCTGCGGAAGTGTTGCTTCCCAACAATTGGAGCATCTTGTCGATCAGGACGCCGCGCAACTGGGCCACCTCCTTCTCGTATTCCTTGTCCAGTTGCTCCAGGACGGCCTTCTCACCCCCCTTCGACTTCTTGTCCTTGACGGCGCGGGCGAAGAGCTTCTTGTTGATGACGACCCCCTTCGTGCTCGGTGGGGCCTTCAGCGAAGCATCCTTCACATCCCCTGCCTTGTCGCCGAAGATGGCACGCAGGAGCTTCTCCTCCGGGCTCGGGTCGGTCTCCCCCTTCGGGGTGATCTTGCCGATCAGGATGTCCCCTTCACCGATCTCGGCACCGATGCGGATCAGGCCGTTCTCGTCCAGGTCCTTGGTGGCCTCCTCACTGACATTCGGGATATCGGAAGTCAGCTCCTCCTGTCCACGCTTGGTATCGCGGACCTCCATGTTGTACTCATCGATATGGATGGAGGTGAAGATGTCCTCCCGGGCCACGCGCTCGCTGATGACGATGGCATCCTCGAAATTGTAGCCTTTCCAGGGCATGAAGGCCACGAGCAGGTTCCTGCCGATCGCCAGCTCCCCATCCTCGGTACCATAACCCTCGCATAGGACCTGGCCTTTGGAGACCTTCTCCCCCTTGCGGACGGTGGGCCGCAGGTTCATGCAGGTGCTTTGGTTGGTCTTCAGGAACTTCGTGAGGGAATACTCCTTCTCGTCGCCGTCGAAGCTCACGATCCGTTCATCGTTCGATCGCTTGTATTCGATCACGATCCGCTCGGAGTCCACGTATTTCACGACCCCTTCCCCTTCGGCAGTAATGAGCACCCGGCTGTCCTGAGCCACCAGTTTCTCCAGGCCGGTACCGACGATCGGAGCCTGCGGCCTGATCAATGGCACGGCCTGGCGCATCATGTTCGAACCCATCAGGGCACGGTTGGCGTCGTTGTGCTCCAGGAAGGGGATCAGGGAGGCCGCGATCGAAGCGATCTGGTTCGGTGCCACATCCATCAGGTTGATCTCCTTTGGCGGCACCACCGGGAAATCGCCCATCAATCGTGCCTTGACACGCTTGGTCTCGAACTCCCCGGCATCGTTCACCTTGGCGTTGGCCTGGGCGATCATCTGATCATCCTCCTCCTCGGCGCTCAGGTATACCACATCCGACTTCAAGTCCACCTTGCCTTCCTTCACCGGACGGTAGGGGGTTTCGATGAAGCCCAGACTGTTGATCTTGCTGTACACGCACAGCGAACTGATCAGACCGATATTGGGACCTTCCGGGGTCTCGATGGTACAGAGCCGACCGTAGTGCGTATAATGCACGTCGCGGACCTCGAATCCAGCACGTTCACGGCTCAGACCCCCTGGTCCGAGCGCGCTCATACGCCGCTTGTGCGTGATCTCGGCAAGCGGATTGGTCTGGTCCATGAACTGGCTCAGCTGGTTCGTTCCAAAGAACGAATTGATCACCGAACTGAGCGTCTTGGCGTTGATGAGGTCCGTCGGGGTGAAGACCTCGTTGTCGCGCACGTTCATCCGCTCGCGGATGGTGCGCGCCATGCGCGCCAGACCGACACCGAACTGGCTGTAGAGCTGCTCACCCACCGTACGGACGCGGCGATTGCTCAAGTGGTCGATATCGTCCACATCAGCCTTGGAGTTCACCAGTTCGATCAGGTAGCGGATGATGCTGATGATATCCTGCTTGGTCAAAACGCGGACGTTCAGCTCGCTCTCCAGTCCCAACTTCTTGTTGATCCGGTAGCGACCCACCTCACCCAGGTCGTAGCGCTGTTCGCTGAAGAACAGTTTGTCGATGACACCGCGTGCGGTCTCCAGATCAGGTGGTTCAGCGTTCCGAAGCTGCCGATAGATGACCTCCACGGCCTCCTTCTCGGAGTTGGAGGTATCCTTCTGCAGCGTATTGTAGATCAACGCATAATCCGCAGCATTGACACCTTCCTTGTGCAGGATGATGGTCTTCGCGCCACAATCCAGGATGGCCTCCACATGGCTTTCCTCCAGGATCGTCTCCCGATCGATGAGCACCTCGTTCCGCTCGATCGAGACCACCTCGCCGGTGTCCTCATCCACGAAGTCCTCCACCCAGGTCTTCAACACCCGTGCGGCCAACTTCCGACCCACAGCCCCCTTCAGGTTGGCCTTGGTCACCTTGATCTCGTCAGCAAGGCCGAAGATCTCCAGGATGTCCTTGTCGCTTTCATAGCCGATGGCCCTGAGCAGGGTGGTCACCGGGAGCTTCTTCTTCCGATCGATGTACGCGTACATCACCCCATTGATGTCCGTGGCGAATTCGATCCACGACCCTTTGAAGGGGATGACCCGCGCGCTGTACAGCTTGGTGCCGTTCGCGTGCCGGCTCTGGCCGAAGAACACGCCCGGAGAACGATGCAGCTGGCTCACCACCACACGCTCGGCGCCGTTGACCACGAAGGCCCCTTTTGGGGTCATGTACGGGATCTGGCCGAGGTACACATCCTGCACGATGGTCTCGAAGTCCTCATGTTCCGGATCGGTGCAGTACAGTTTGACCTTTGCCTTGAGGGGCACGCTGTAGGTGAGCCCTCGTTCGATGCACTCCTCGATGCTGTATCGGGGTGGATCGATGAAATAGTCGAGGAATTCCAGGACGAACTGGTTCCTGGTATCGGTGATCGGGAAGTTCTCCATGAACACCTTGTAGAGCCCCTCATGCTCCCGGTGCTCGGGGAGGGTCCCGATCTGGAAGAACTCCTGGAAGCTCTTGATCTGTATGTCCAGGAAATCAGGATAGGGGGTCCGCAAGGAATTCGAACCGTAATCGA
>JAGQVN010000091.1 GCA_020437905.1 Flavobacteriales bacterium | reverse complement strand
TGGTCATCAAAGATGTGGTCCTCGGTCAGGTACACGACCATGTTATAAGTCGTATCGCCAAGGGCTTCCAGCACCGCGATCTTCACTTCTCCGGCCACGGTGTTGGACCCATCATAGGTAAGGTCACTGAACCACAGGTCCATCTTGGCGGTCTGGGAAAGGATCGATGCTGAAGCTGCGCTCCAGGCTGTGTAGTTCATCTGTATCGTGCCGTTGTACGGTGTCCGGTTCACCATGCCTTTGGGTAGGCTGGTCAACGGGAACGCCTGCAGATAGGCATCCCCATCATCCGTCCGAAAATCGGTATCGAAGTACCCATCGCCTATGGGCGCGACCGGGGCAGCGAACACGGAGGTTGCGTGTACCGCGACCAATACAACGTTGCCTTCGTCATATGCATCCTTGATGTTCTCCGCCTCCACGGCTGCCGATGGGCAGTTCGGGCAACGGAAGCCTGTGAAGTCCTCGATCAGCACACGCCGTTTGGTCTCGCCTTCAGGAGGAGGGGTGACACCTCCCGGGCCGGTAACGGGATCGTTAACGATGTCGCAGCCGGACAACAGCAGAAGGGCCAGGAACAAGATGCTTGATCGCATGGTCAGAACGTGCTGGTGATGGATAAAGTTAGTCCATTGGAGGCCGGCACAGCTCGGCAAACCCCGCCCACACAGAATATCCCGGCCCGCTGACGACCGTACCCAAGGGTGAAGCGGTTCCCACCGTTGATGTAGCCGACCTGCCCGATCGGGTATTGGATGCGCTCGGTCTCCACCTCGCGGCCTTCGCGGTCGATGAAGGTGCTTTCCGTAGTGACATAGTTGTACTGGTCCATGAGCGCAACGAACCAATGAGGGCTGAAGGTGAACTCCGCCAAGACCGTTGCCCAACGCCCTTGGTCCTGCTCGGTCCAGAGATGCTGCGCTTCGAATCGCACGGAATTGCGGTCACTGAACTTGTGCAAGACATCCACGATGCCCATGGTGGCGTACACAAAGGCTGCCCCGGGTTTTCCCTGGATCAGTTCCAGGTCATACTCCAGGTACAACAACGAGGCGGCGACCTCCCAGTTCTTGTTCAGCTTCTTGCGCACCTCCACGTTCATATCCGTGAAATATTTCTTCTCCCCGGGACCGAAGGAGTTCACCGTGTAATCGCGGAAGTCATCGGAGAGTCTCATGGTGGTGTCCAAACCATAGGCCTGGCAGAAGTTCAACGTCACTTTGGTGCCGTACTTGCCTCCCAAAGGCGAGCCTTTCTTGAACTTATAAAATACCTCGCCCTGCCAGGATACCTCGCTGTTCGGCTGGGTCGCGTACGGGTAGAGCGTGGCTGGCAGGTTGTAGGTGTGCTGCTTGGCCAATGGAGGCAGGAAATTGATGTTCAGGTCGAATGGGCTGGGCGCGTTGCGATCGCTCTGGAAGAACATGTTATCGAAGCGGTGGTATCCGGCACTGATCCCCAGGCCTCGAACGGAATAGGTCGCATTCAAAAGAATGGCCTCCCCCGGCCGATAGTTCGGCCGGGCCCCTTCGCTGGTCAGCACTCGGTTCTGGGCATTGGGGTCATTGATCTTGTAGGCATACTCCCCATAGATGTTCCATTTAGGGGTCTGATAATTCAGCCGCCCCCCCCATACACCCACATTTTCCGGCAGCTCGAAGGACGGGTTATCATCGGCCTGGTACTTGCTGACGAAGCTGCCACCCAGGATCACATTGCGGCCTTTTTCGCTCCAGCTGCTCATGCAGCCAGGCAGCAACTCCCCCAGGGAGATCTCTGCATCGGCGCCCCGGACCACTCCGGGTCCCTTGGTAAAGCCGCTCTGAAAGCCGAACCGCTGTTCGCCGATCACGCCCTTCAAATACAGACCAGGCACAGGGGCATATTTGATGCGCACCCCATCCATGGCATTGTCCACCCCCAGGTAGCGTTCTTCATAGGTCCGATAGGTGAGCCCCTGGCCGAACTGCTCGAAGAAATTACCCACGGTCACCTCGAGCCCGCTTTCCTTGAAGCTGACGAAACGATACCCGAGACCGGTTCCATCGTAGGGTTGTCCGGCGGGATAGCCCACCAGGGAGGGATCGTACGATTCAATGCGCAGGCCGGCGCTGAACTTCCCATAGTTGATCAACACATTGCCCCAGGCATTGAAGGCCAATCGCTCCGGGGGCACGACCGCACCGATGGCACTGTCCTCGTTGTAGTACTGCACATCACTGCTGAAGTTCCCGTGGATGCTCAGTGGTGTTCCACCGCCTTCCGATTGACCATGGGCCAACGTTGCCGCACAGAATGAGAGAATCAACCCCGAGCCGATCCGGGGCCATCGCGTGGTGCCTTGCATGCCTATGCTGCTACTTGCCGGCGAGTTCTTTCACTTTTTTGTAAAGCTCGATCTCGTCGCCGGGCTGATAATTATTGTGCTGCCAAACGATCTGGCCACTGCCATCCACCAGGAACGTGTGCGGGATGTTATTGACGTTCATGGCCCGCTTCAGATCCGCGTTCGGGTCCATGTACACTTCGAAATCCCAGGCTTGTCCGTTCACATAGGGAGCCACTCGCGCCATGCTGCGGGTGTCGTCAATGGAAACGGCCATCAGTTTCACGCCGGTCTCCTCCTGCCAATCGTCATACACATCAGCGATGGCGCTCAGTTCACGCTTGCAGGGTGCGCACCAAGTAGCCCAGAAGTTCACGATCATGGGCTTTCCATCGTTGTTCCACGTGTTCGCATTCACCTTCTGACCGTTCATGGTCTGGACGGTCGCGCTGGGGATCTTGTCCTGTCCAGAGGCCGCACAAACCAGCATCAAGGACGCAATTGCGAGAAGGGTACGGGAGGTTTTCATTGGTGGAGGGGTCAAGGTAGGGTTCTTCATGCAGGTTCCTATGCAGGAACAGTGCCAAAGGAAAGGCGTTCGAATGGACCGTGCCTGCAAATTACGGTCACAGAATAGGAACCGAAACGTCCTGAAGCAGGAACGGCCGATCCCGAGGGACCGGCCGTTCTGCCGTAAGTACCGTTCGTCGGCATTACTTGGAGATCGTGATCAGGTGGCTGGCCTTCAGGCCACCCGCGGTCAACTGCAGGGTGTAGCGGCCGTCGCTCAGCAGGCTCAGGTCCAGCACGTCGCGCTGGGCACCGGCACCATACGTACGGCTCAGGTCCATCACCTTCTCACCCAGCACATTGAACAGCTCCACGCTCACGCTGGCACTGCGCTCCATGTTCAGGTCCATGGTCACTAGGCCATTGCTCGGGTTCGGGAAGATGTTCAAACCGCTTTGCAAGCTGTTCTCTTCGATGCTGGCGTTCACCTTGGCGGTCATCGGACGGTCTTCCTCACCGCCGAACTCACCCCCTTGAATGTACACATTGGAGGTGCCGGTCTGCATGATCTTGTAGTAGCCATTGCCGTAAGCACAGCAGATCCCGTCACCGTATGCATCGGTTATCTCGAACTTGTAGCACTCGTTCGGGTTCAAGGTCCAGTCATAGGTATACACCTGATTGTCCCCCAGGCTGTTCGCAGCGACTTGCTGGACCACGGTCCCATTGCTGTCGAACAGTTTCCATCCGGTCTCTTCCCCGTAGTTGTCCGTTTTCAGTTCCAAGGTGGCGTTCGGCATCACCTCAGGAGCCAAATCAAAGGCCTTGAGCTCATTGTTGCCGGCCGGGTTCGCATCCGTGGTACCGTTCGGAGCGCTGACCTCGAAATCGTATTCTGCCCAACCGTTGACCGGCTGGTTGAACATGATGGTCTCAAAGGTGTAGGAGCTCAGGTTACCCGTCCAGTTCAGGGTCTCCAGGACACTGCCGTTCTGCTTCAGCTTCACAGTGGCCGAGGTCATGGCCGTGCTTCCAACGTTCATCAGTTCAACAGAGGGACCATCACCCGGGCAGAGTTCGGTGATGCCATGCTTGCCGAGCAGGGTGGCGTCGTTCACACCATTGTTGAAGGCGGCAGGGCAGCCATTGCGCCAGCTGTTCAGAAACTGGGTCCAGGTCGACGTGCGCTGGATCTCCACACCCTGGCTGGAGCCCGGGCAATGCATGAACAAGGTCGGGTATCCAGGGAAGCTATAGTTGTTTGCAACCCCAACACCCTGACCATTTGGGCCAATGATCGGGTATGGCGTACCAGCGGTCCAGTCGCCTTGCGTGCTTCCCGAGCCCTGAAGTTCCGCCAACGTGCTGGTGGGATCCCCGTCGATGAAGATGACCATCAGGTCACCCGTACCTTCAGGGCCGAACTCTTCGTAGAGCATCTCCATGATGCCGGAGTTGTGCCAAGCCCAGCAAGGCCCACACCAGTGAGCGCTGATGTCCACCAGAACGGTCTTCCCTTGATTCAGGTAATCTTGTATGGAATGGGTATTCCCATTGATATCGGTCGCCGTCCACGACTGATTGTTCTGTGCCATGGCCACCAAGCCGAAGCTGAGGCCAGCAGCAACGAGTAACTGTTTCCGCATGTCTGAGAATGTTGGTTGGGTTTGTTTCTTCGCATCACTCGCACCGCTTTCAAAGGGACCGGTGCATGATTCGCATTGTAAACCTAATGTAGAAATTCCTTGTCCGGATCATCCGATCGGTCCTTGGCTTGGGATCCTACTCGAGAAGGGTGACTGGCGCACCGGGGGCTCCAGAACGAACGAGCGGCCCTATCTTTGTACAAGCCCGAACAGTTGTGAATGCTACCGCTGTTCTTCAATACACGCTACGAGATGATGAAACCCTACGCCACCCCGATCCTGACCATGTTCCTGTCCTCCGCCCTGATGGGCCAGACACCTTTCTTGGAGCTTCGTGATGTGGATGGGAACGTCGTGAACGGGACCACCATCAATGTGGAGGGACCCGTCGATCAGGAGATCCATGACGTCGACTTGATATCGGTGTTGCAGGGCTCCGCTCCGAAGGATGTGAACCTGAGGCGGTATACCCTGTCCTTGCAACCCGGGGTCCGGGATTATTTCTGTTGGGGATTGTGCTATTTGGACCAGCCATCAGCATCGCTTCCCGTATGGAACTCAGTCGATCCTGTGTTGAACATGCAGCCTGGCGTGGAGTATGACGAGTTCCACGCCTATTACATGCCGGTCGGTACCGAGGGGACCAGTTGTTACCGGTATGTCCTGTTCGATATGAACGGCCCTGATACGACCTATGTGGATATCTGCTTCAATGCGATGCCGGTGGGGATCGACGAGCTTGGTGGTTCTGTCTCCCGATTTGATGTCTATCCGAATCCGGTGGTCGGCTCCAGTGTGGTGGTGAATTATGACCTGAAGAATGCCCCGCAGGCTCAATTAACGGTTTACAACGTGCTTGGTGAGCAGGTGATCCGTCGCCAGCTTGCGCAAGGGGCGGGGAAGGTCACGTTGCAGGAAGGAACCTTGCCGGAAGGGTTGTGGTTCGCCAACATTGAGAGCAATGGTCAGGTATTGGCCACTCAGCGCATTGTGGTAGGCCGCTGACCCTGGGCGTTCAACAAGCGCAAAGCCAGTTCAGCCATGCCTGAACTGGCTTTTTTCCTGAGGTATTCCACATCGGGCAGGGCGATGCGTACGTCGCCGGGGTCCACCACATGGATCGGTGTTCCGCGAGGGACCATATCCACCAGACCTGCGGCCGGATAGACCTGCAGGGAGGTTCCGATCACGATGAACCGATCAGCTTGTGCGACCATCCGCATCGCATCTTGCATCATGGGTACTTCCTCCCCGAACCACACGATGTGAGGCCGTAGTTGGGATCCCAGCGGACATTGATCCCCCAATTTCAGGTACGGACCGTTCAACGGCACGACCAATCGCGGGTCACGGGTACTCCGAGCCTTGCGGATCTCACCATGGAGATGCAGCACATGCGTGCTTCCGGCTCGCTCATGCAGGTCGTCGATGTTCTGTGTGATCACTTCCACCCGGAACATTTCCTCGAGGCTTGCCACGGCCAGGTGGGCCTCGTTCGGTCGTGCGGTCGTCATTTGTTCATACCGCTGGCGGTAGAAGTCGAGGACCAGTCCCGGGTCTCGTTCCCAGGCTTCCGGCGTGGCCACATCCTCGATGCGATACTGTTCCCAGAGGCCTCCGCTATCCCTGAAGGTCGATGCACCACTTTCAGCACTGATCCCAGCACCACTGAAAATGACGACCAGGTCGCGATCCTTCATGTGGCGAAGATGGTCCAAATAGGTGCTTCACGGACTTGGTGTGGGTGTTGGGATCGCCTTACCTTGCACGCCTTCACAGCGAATTCCCCCGTTCCATAGGTCGATTCTACCCGCTTTTTTAGCAGTCGTCAATAATTGACAGGCCTGAATGATCGAAAGCCTGAGCGGGGAGCTATTGGCTAAGATGCCAACGAGCGCTGTGGTCGAATGCCATGGCGTTGGCTACCACGTGCATCTGAATGCGCGTAGTGTTGAAGCGTTGCCACCTGTCGGAAAGGGGGTCAGGCTCTTCATCCATTACAGTGTTTCCGTGGATGTACGTAGCGGCCAGAGCGATCACCGTCTCTACGGTTTCGTAACAAGCCAGGAGCGCGAATTGTTCAGGCAGTTGATCACGGTCCAGGGTGTAAGCAGCACCATGGGCATGTCCTTGATGGGAGGAATGGGTGCTGATGAACTCCGGAGTGCCATCCTATCCGGTGACCTGGGTCGGCTGAAAGCAGTGAAAGGGGTGGGTCCGAAGCTTGCTCAAAGGATCGTGTCGGACCTGGGGGGGCGTTTGGGACCGAACGATGCTGGTGCACTGTCCTCCAGGGGTGTGGCAGGCAATACGCCCCATGCTGAGGCGTTATCGGCACTGGTCTCCCTCGGTCTGGATCGGTCCAAGGCCGAACGCGCTCTGCAAGGCGTCTTGAAGGAACATGATGGGGCGGATCTTCCGGTGGAGGAGCTGATCAAGCTTTCCCTGAGAAAATTCTGAATGGCTTTGTTGAGCAGAGGCGATCGTACACGACCCATGGCCCGTTCATTCCTCGGAATGGTCGTGCTTCTCGTGGCGTCGACCGTGCTCCCAGATGCCTCGATCCAAGCCGCCGATCTGTTCGCGATCCAGGCTCAACCGGTGGACTCCCCGGAGGTGGACCTCATCTGGCCGATCCTCGATGATCCCTCCACGACGGGCGGTTCGGATGGAGGCGTGGACCTGGCGGACCCTTCCAACATCCAGAGCGAAGTCTATTACGATCCGGAGACCGGCCAATATGTCCTGGAAAGCACGGTGGGTGGTGCGTTCGAATATCGCCCACCCATGAGCATGTCCTTGGACGAGTACCTGCAGTATGATATGCAGCAGGCCATGGAAACCTACTGGTTGGACAAGTCCGCCGAGGAAAGCGAACGTGCAACAAAGGGTCTGATCCCTTCGCTCACCGTTCGCGGTGAGGCCTTCGATCGCATCTTCGGTGGTAACACCATTGATATCCGACCTCAGGGTTCGGCGGAGATCATCTTTGGTCTGAACATTTCAAAGACCGAGAACCCGCGTATCCCTGTCGATCAGCGGCGCATCACCACCTTCGACTTCGATCAAAGGATCCAGCTCAATCTGGTGGGCAACATCGGGGAGAAGCTGAAGATCAATACCAACTACAATACGGAGGCCACCTTCGACTTTGAGAACCAGGTCAAACTGGACTACACCGGTTACGAGGACGAGATCATCCAGAAGATCGAAGCCGGTAACGTAAGCCTGCCTCTCCAGGGGCAGTTGATCCAGGGTTCCCAGAGCCTGTTCGGTATCAAGACCGAGCTTCGGTTCGGTCGCCTGACCGCCACAGCGGTGTACAGTCAGGAAAAGGGCCAGCGCAGGGAGGTCTCCGTGAGCGGAGGCGCGCAGACGAACACCTTCGAGATCAAGGCGGACGAGTACGAGGCGAACAAGTACTACATGCTGAACTACTTCTTCCGCGACCAGTACGAGGGGGCCATGAGCACCCTGCCGACGGTGAGCAGCGGGGTGCAGATCACCCGGATCGAAGTGTGGGTGACCAATACCCGGAACGATTTTCAACAGAACAGGAACGTGGTGGCCTTCACCGACCTGGGCGAGCGCATGCAGAACGTGAGCCCGGAGCTGGTCGGCCTGATCAACAATGGAACGTCCACGGGTCCGTTCCCGACCAACGATCGGAACACCCTGTACAATACGGTGAAGGACAATGCCCAGATCCGTGGGTTCGTGAACTCCGCTGCTGAGCTCCAAGGGCTGGGCATGCAAGCAGCAAGACATTTCGAGAAACTGGAAAGTGCCCGATTGCTGCAGCCCAATGAATACACGTTGAACCAACGGCTTGGCTTCATCGGCCTGAACCAGTCCTTGAACAACGACGAGGTGCTTGCCGTTGCGTATCAGTACGTATACCAAGGGAACACCTACCAAGTAGGGGAGTTCTCCAATGATGGCTATGCCGCACCACAGGCATTGGTCCTCAAATTGCTCAAGGCCACCATCACCGATCCCCGGAACCAGCTGTGGGACCTGATGATGAAGAACGTTTATTCGCTCGGGGCCTTCCAGGTGAACAGCGAGGATTTCCGGCTGGATGTGGTCTATAACAATCCGACCACCGGGGTGGATATCAACTATATCCCGCGGTCGCCGATCGATCAGTTCCCACTGATCCAAGTGCTCGGCTTGGACCGCCTGGACCCGCAGAACGCCCCGAACCCCGATGGCTGGTTCGATTACGTGGACGGGGCGGCGCTCACAGGGGGAACGATCAACTCGCAGAACGGACGGATCTTCTTCCCGGTCCTGGAACCTTTTGGCACCACGCTGGACCAGGCTTTGGCCCCGGAACAACCACAACCGGTCCGCGATGCGATCGTGTTCCAGGTGTTGTATGACAGTACACGGATCGCGGCACAGAACCAGCCAGAGCTCAACCGCTTCCGACTCAAGGGGAGCTACCGGTCGGCGAGCAGTGATGTGATCAGTTTGAACGCGGTGAACATCCCGCAAGGTTCCGTGGTGGTCACTGCAGGTGGTGTGCGCCTGGTGGAGAACCAGGACTATACCGTGGATTACAACCTCGGTCGTGTGAAGATCCTCAACCAGGGTATCCTGGAATCCGGCACTCCTGTGAACATCTCCCTGGAAAGCAACACGCTCTTCAGCATTCAGACCAAGACCCTGGCCGGAGCCCGTTTCGATTATCGGGTGAACAAGGACTTCACTCTGGGCGGTACCGTGATGCACCTGTACGAGCGCCCCTTGACCCAGAAGGTGAACGTTGGGGACGAACCGATCAAGAACACCGTGGTCGGACTGGATGGTAACTGGCGAACCGAATCGAACTGGTTGACCAACCTGGTGGACAAACTACCGCTGTACGCGACCACGGAGATCAGTACGGTCAACGCCTCGGCCGAAGCGGCATACCTGATCCCGGGCCATAGTCGGGCCATCGGTAATGCGGGCCAGAGCTACATCGATGACTTTGAAGGGTCCGTAAGCGTGATCGATCTGCGCCAGCAGAGCACGTGGTTCCATGCGGCCACTCCACAAGGGCAGCCGGACCTGTTCGATGAGGGAGACCTGATCAATGACCTGGC
>JAGQVN010000090.1 GCA_020437905.1 Flavobacteriales bacterium | reverse complement strand
TGAAAGGTGCGCCACCAGCGGTCCGGGACCTCCTCCCGACAAGCCATCTGGTAATCCGCGTACGAACATGGGACCAGGTGGTGCCTTTCAAAACGGGCCTCCTGTTCGGCCCGGTAGGGCACATCCATCCACCAGCGGTCGCTCACCGTGCTCTTGTAAAAGACCAGCTCCTGCTCGTCGCCTTTAATGGGTATACGGAACCGGGTGAAGCGCTTGCGGTCGAGCCACGGCAGATCATTCGTGCGGCTGCGGACCCCGTCGAGGAAGCACCAGATCATCTGGGCGGCCAATTGCGCCGTTACACCATCCTGGTCTTTGGTCGGATCCAACTCGTATATCCCTACAGACGAGATCTTCTCACTGATGCCCGCATAGCGCATCAATTGACAGATCTCCTCACCGTGAAAGCCGTTCGGGCCTGGCCGGCTCGTTCCAGGCGCATCGCTGCGACGGACCGCGCTCATATCCACGCTGAGGGTATCGCCATTGCGGAGCACAGGCTCCGCGTCGGTCATGTTGCTACGAAGCTCTCCGAGGCGATGGGCATCGAAGAACAGCTTGTCCATCAGCTCCACTCCAGGCTGATCCACCAGGTAGGTCTGGAACCCCAGGTTACTGTAGTTGAACAGGTAGTTGGGCTGCCGCAGCACGATGTGGCTCAAATAGCTGGTCTCCGCCAGTCCCTGTCCTGGTTCTCCCAGATCGAAGCAGGGATCGATGCAGACGATGTTCGCGGTCCGCTCCAGCCTTTCATAGGCGAGATACTGCGTGAAGGTGTGGCCTTGACCACCTCCAATGATGATCGGAACGATGTTCCGCTTGATCAATTCAGCAAGCGATTCAGCTACGGCATGCTGGGTATCCTGAGCAGAAGCCCCAGGCCGGAGGTCGCCCAGGTCCACCATTCGGACCTTGCCGGTCGGCTCGTACAGACGGTACAAGTGCTCGCGCACGGCATCCGGGGCATGAATGCAATCGCGCGGCTTGGCATGCCCGGGATCATCCGGCAGGCCGAATAGCGCCACATGGGCGCCTTCCAGGTCGGGGGATCCATTGGGGCCATGCATGCGCACGGTATCGCCCAAGGAATGCGCCGGGTGATCGGGGCGAGCACGTCCGAAGCGTTCGGAAGGCTGGAAATACAGTTCGATACCGGAATTATTGGGATCCATGGAGCGATCACGCCGTCCGACGCTCCGAAGGTCGCATCGCTTTGACCGCGATCAACATCGCAAGTTGTGCAGCTACCCACAACCCGATGTTGGAAAGCCCTGTCCGGTGTGCTATTTCTTCTTTCGTACGGCGCGCTTGCGGCCTTTTTTCGCAGGTGCTTCCTTGATCAGCTGTTCGACCTCCTCCAGGGTCAGGCTCTCGGGTGTGCGGTCCTTGGGCATCTTGGCGTTCTTCTTACCATCCGTGATGTAGGCCCCATATCTGCCATCCAGCACCTGTATCTCGGAGCCATCGAATTCACGGAGCACTTTGGCTTTGGCCCCAGCCAGCTTTTCCTGGATCAATTCCACGGCCCGCTCCAGGGTCACCTCGGCCGGGTCTTCCCCTTTGGGAATGTTGGCGTAGGTCTTTCCCCGTTTCACGTAGGGACCGAACCGCCCACGTCCGACCACGATCGGCTCGCCGTCTAGCTCGCCCAATTCACGCACGGCGCTCGCCAGCTTCTTGGCGTCGATCAGTTCGATGGCACGTTCCAGACCGATCTCCAGCGGATCATCCTCCTCGCCCAGACTGGCGTAGGTCTTTCCAAGTCTGACGTACGGACCAAAGCGTCCAATGCCCACACTGACCGTTTCGCCATCCTTTTCACCCAGCGTGCGTGGGAGCTTGAACAGGTCCATTGCCTCCTCGAACGTGATGGTCTGGATGCTCTGGTCTTTCCGGAGACTGGCGAACCTGGGTTTCTCCTCATCATCTGCTTCCCCGATCTGGATCATGGGCCCGAACCGCCCGATCCGGGCATACACCTTTTTACCGCTGGCGGGGTCGACCCCCAGTTCCCGGGCTCCGGTGGCCTTTTCCGCAGTCTCCTTGACGGTACCGATATTCTCATGGAAGGGCTTGTAGAAACGTCTGAGCATCTCGCGCCAGTCCTCCCGTCCTTCCGCGATCGTGTCGAACTCCTCTTCGACCCTGGCCGTGAAGCCGGTATCCACGATGGCCGGGAAATGCTCCACGAGAAAGTCGTTCACCACCATGCCAATGTCGGTCGGGAACAGCTTCTGCTTCTCGACGCCGTGGTTCTCGGTAGCGGTCGATGCCGAAAGCGTACCATCCCGAAGGGCAAGGATCCGAAAACTGCGCGGACTTCCGTCACGGCTCTCCTTCACCACGTAGCCTCGCTTCTGCACGGTACTGATGGTGGGTGCGTAGGTACTGGGCCGGCCGATACCCAGCTCTTCAAGCTTCTTGACCAGGCTCGCCTCGGTGTATCGCGGTGCCGGACGCTCGAAGCGCTCGGTGGCGGTCATTTCTTTCAGGACCAAGCGATCGCCCTGTGCCATCTCGGGGAGGAGCCCCTCCTTTTCCTCGCTGTCCTCCTCATCGTTCCCTTCAAGGTACACCTTCAGGAACCCTTCGAAAATGATGACCTCTCCACTGGCCTGGAAACGGTGGTCCTTCACCTGATCGATGGCGATATCGACCACCGTCCGCTCCAAGCGGGCTTCGGCCATCTGACTGGCCAGGGTCCGCTTCCGGATCAGGTCATAGAGCCTTTCAGCATCGCGGTCCGCACCAGCTTCCCGCACCCGGAGATCGGTGGGTCGGATGGCCTCATGTGCTTCCTGGGCCCCTTTGCTCTTGGTAGAGAATCGCCGGGGCATGCTGTGATCGGCACCGTACAGCTCCGTGACCACCTCCTTGGCGGCACCAATGGCCAGCTCGCTCAGGTTCACGGAGTCCGTACGCATGTAAGTGATGTGCCCTTGTTCATAGAGCATTTGTGCCACGCGCATGGTGCGATCGACACCGAAGCCCAACTTTCGCGAGGCCTCCTGCTGCAGCGTGCTCGTGGTAAAGGGGGCTGCCGGCGATCGTTTGCCGGGCTTCTTCTCGACGGCATTCACGGTAAACCCGGTACCGATGCATTGTTGCAGGAATGCCTGGGCTTCGTTCTCGCTTTGAAATCGATGCGGCAGCTCGGCTTTCACCGGGTCGCCCTTGGGCGTGATGAACCGGGCCGTCACCCGGAAGGCGCTGGATGCTTCGAACCCGAGGATCTCCCGCTCCCGTTCGACCAACAAACGCACGGCCACGCTCTGGACCCTTCCTGCGCTCAGGCCCGGTTTCACTTTCCGCCATAGCACCGGGCTGAGCTCATACCCGACCAAGCGGTCCAAAACGCGACGGGCCTGTTGGGCATCCACGAGATGTACATCAATGGCCCGGGGTTTATCGATCGCATCCAGGATGGCGTTCTTGGTGATCTCGTGGAAGGTGATCCGCCTGACTTTGTCATCCGGAAGCGCCAGGGCCTCTTTCAGGTGCCAGCTGATGGCCTCCCCTTCCCGGTCCTCATCAGTGGCCAACCAGACCATGGCGGCCCGCTTCGCTTCCTGCTCCAGTTCCTTCAGTCTGTCCTTCTTGTCATCAGGAACGATATAGGTCGGCTCAAAGTCGTTGTCCACATCCACACTCAGATCCTTCGACGGAAGGTCCCTGACATGTCCATAGCTGCTCAGGACCGTATATCCGTTGCCCAGGTATTTCTCGATGGTCCGGGCTTTGGCCGGGGACTCAACGATGACCAAGTTCTCTGTCGCTTTCTTCGCCATGACTTGCTGGACCTTCAGGTCTTGTTCGGCCGCAAAGAAAAGGGCCCCGTGGGTCGGTACGGGACCCTGAGCCGGCCCGTACATCCTTTCCCCTACGGGGAAGTTTTTTTCAACGTGCCGAGGGGCGCACCGAACGACCTGGCGCCAGGGCATCAACTGCCACCTTGTCAGCAGGCCGAACGGGCTTACCTTTGCAACCCTTGCGGAACATGGATACGAAGAAGGTATACATCGAGAGCTACGGCTGTCAGATGAATTTCAGCGACAGCGAGATCGTCGCGAGTATCCTGGCCAAGGAAGGGTACGAACCTGTTACATCTGTTGATGGGGCCGATCTCGTGCTGCTGAATACGTGCAGCATCCGCGATAAGGCTGAACAGACCGTCCTGAACCGCATCGATGGGTTGAACCACCTGAAAGTGAAGCATCCGGCAATGAAGGTGGGGGTGTTGGGATGCATGGCCGAACGGATGCGCGAGGAACTGATCGAGCGCAAGCATCTCGTCGACCTTGTAGTGGGTCCGGATGCTTACCGTTCGCTCCCGGAGCTGCTGGAAGACCTTGGGTCCGGGCAAAAAGCGGTGAACGTCCTGCTCAGCCGGGATGAGACCTATGCGGACATTGAACGGGTCCGTCTGGGGTCCAACGGGGTGTCGGCCTTCATCACGATCATGCGCGGATGCGACAACATGTGCGCGTTCTGCGTGGTGCCCTTCACACGCGGTCGGGAGCGCAGCCGCGACCCGAAGACCATCGTGGAGGAGGCTCGCAAACTGTTCCAGGATGGCATTCGGGAAGTGACGCTCCTTGGCCAGAACGTGGATAGCTACCGGTGGAATGTGGACAGCCGCGGGAATGTCAAGGACACGAACGAGGCGGTGGTGGATTTCGCAGACCTGTTGGGACTTGTGGCCGATGTGTCACCGCAGCTCCGGGTCCGCTTCAGCACCAGTCACCCGAAGGATATGACGGACAAGGTGTTGCGGACCATGGCAGCGCGGCCGAACATCTGCAAATACATCCATCTGCCCGTTCAGAGCGGAAGCAGCGAGGTCCTTCAACGGATGAACCGTGGCTATGACAGGGCTTGGTACAAGGAACGGATCGACGCGATCCGACGGCATATGCCGGATTGTGCGATCAGCACCGATATCATAGCCGGCTTCTGTGGTGAATCCGAGGACGATCACCGCTCCACGCTCGGACTGATGGATGAAGTGCGTTACGACATGGCGTACATGTTCAAATACAGTGAACGTCCGAAGACCCTCGCAGCCCGGAAGTACCCGGACGATGTTCCCGAGGTTGACAAGGGGCGACGCCTGCAGGAGATCATCGATCTTCAAATGCAGCATGCCGGCGAACGGAACCAGCGACATGTAGGCCAGGTGCAGGAGGTGCTGATCGAAGGAACGAGCAAACGGTCACAGGACCACCTGTTCGGTCGGAACACGTACAACGCAGTGGTCATCGTTCCCCGCTTCCAGGGAGCGGAGGAATTGAAGCCGGGACAGTACATCCAGGCCAGGATCATCTCCGCAACGAGCGGGTCGCTGCAAGGTGACCCAGTGGGGATCGGAATGGAACCCGCTCGAAGGAGCCCCGAACCTGTATCCATCTGATGACACGAACGGACCTACGTACGATCAAACAGCGCTTCGAGGTCATCGGTGGTTCGCCGTTGCTGGACCGTGCCATTGAGATCGCCGCCCAGGTCGCCCCCACCGATCTGAGCGTGTTGATCACCGGTGAAAGTGGCTCTGGAAAGGAGGTGATGCCCAAGATCATCCACAACCTGAGCGCCCGAAAACATGGGCCATACAATGCCGTGAATTGTGGCGCGAT
>JAGQVN010000089.1 GCA_020437905.1 Flavobacteriales bacterium | reverse complement strand
TCCGGTTGAAAGTGTGTCGGTCGCGGACATGTCCGGCAGGATCCGCCCGCTGAACAACTCTACCCGAGCGATCGGTCCGGTTCTACATGCGATCGATGTCCGGGAGCTGATACCGGGTCCGTATGTCCTGATCGTTCGCGATCATGGGGAACGGGTCTTCCGATCCCGGTTCGTGGTCGTTCGCTAAGCAGCGTCACCTTCGCCATACCTCGATGTCCACCCGCATCTGACCGATCGGCATGGAACAACCCGTTCCCCGTGCAAGGATCGTACGCAGCAAGACGTCGTCCCGCAACAGTAGGGGTCCGATCGGCAAGGCACAGGGTCCGGTGGCGGGCAGATCCTCCGTCTGCGCCCAGGATCCCATCTGCCCTGGATCGCGCCTTCTGAAGACCGTCGACCAGGTCGTGTTCAACGCATCGAGTGTAGTGATGGCGAGCTCCCGTTGATCCAGGGACCAGGCGCCCGGAACATGCCGCTCAGTCGGACCCGGGGTTATGAAAAGCGAACTGTCCAGTTCCCAGCCGCTGCTGGATCGCTCCAGGATGTACAGGGCGCAGGAGGCGCAGGTCTCTTCCGCCGGTCGAGGCCAAGGGACAAGTCCACTGGGGGCGCCCCAGGTCGAGGATGAGAATGAGCCGGCGACCAGCACACCATCATCCATTGCAAGGCCGTGCACACCCCACTGTTGGCGAACAGGTTGACAATTCGCTCCGTAGTCCACGAAGGCGAAAGCGGTGTCCAGGGCCCAACCGATCGGTCCAACAGAGACGGGGGCATAGGTCAATAAAGAGCCGACCAATTCGCTGGGTTGTGAGCCATTGAAACCGGAGTAGGGCGCTGCCACGATCAGGCCCCTGCCTGTATCCAATGCCATTCGTGCACCGAACCAGCGATCGAAGGGGAGGGCCGATCCGAATGGATCCGATGGAAGCGCCCCGAGCAATATCGCGCTGCCGGAATGGACCGACCAGGCCCAGACCGAACCCGTGTTCCACGTTCCCGGCCTTCCTGGCACACCCACGAGCAAAGTGTCCCCGTTCCACACCAGGTCGTAACCGGCTCTATCCCCGGTGACCGAACCCGGGGGATGAAGGGTATCCAGGATGGTCATTGGTTGAAGCTGATCGAAAGGGTCTATCGCCGCGACCAGGACCTGCCCGGAATAGGCACCGTTCTCCTGCGCTCCCGGCGATCCAATTGCCAGGAAACTGCCATGCATGGCCACGGCATGACCGAACCAGGGCTCTGAGCTGATCAGCGTGGAAAGCGTGCCCCATTGATCGGCGCCACCCTGATCCTTGTGCAGCACATGGACCGAACCGCCATCAGCACGGGCGATCCCCAGGGCGATCAGGTCGCCTGCATGGTCCAGGTCCAGCACGGCACCACTATCCATCACGACCACCGGGCTTACCCGGTCGAGGACCCAGGATTGTGCCGGGCTGATCGCACCGGTGGAACAGGCGAGGACAAGGCCAGGTAGGAAGGAAGCAAATGGCCGACCCATGTCAATCGTGTACGATCAAGCGGATCGTTCGAGCCTCAATACGCTGGTCCATTTCTTGCACCCTCAGCAGATAGGTGCCCGGCGACCGGGTGCGCCAGGCAATGGTGCCGTTCGAATAGGTCCCTCGTTCCAGACATCGGCCATCCATCGCATGAAGATCGAAACTCCCCTGCTCCGGTGCCGAGCCGGCAAGGCGCAGATGCGTTGTGGCATTTGATATCGGGTTCGGATGCACCAGGAGACCGTCCTGCGGATCGGAGCGTTCGGCGACACTGCTGGTCGGGTCCCGGAAGATGTACACTTTGCCCAGGTCCAAAGGCCCATGAAAGGGAGCGCCCACGGATACGACATCATCCCAGATGGCTACGGCACGGCCGAACTGATCACCGTAGCCGGGGTCGGATTGCACGAGGTAGGCGATCCGTTCCCAATCCTGCTGTGGCACCGCTCCAGGCCGGAATACCTCCACATGCCCGTTCGGGATGAAGTTCTCATCCCCGCGGACGCCTACCACTGCGACATCCATATAGGTGTCCAGGTCCGCACCCCAGCCGAACCATTCGTTCAACGGAAGTGTCGTGTCCGGCATCAGCACAGCGGTCTGTTGAAGGGAATCGTTACCGATCAGTTCGTAGGCCACGACCCGGCTCGCTTCCACCGTGCAGAACGGATGAAGATCGAGCAACAGGTGGTTCTCGGTGGCTGCGACAGCGACGAAGTTCAAGATCGTGCATTGGATCCCAAGCGTATCGCTCAATGGGATCTTGGTGGGCGTTGCCGGCAGCAACTGCGCATCATAGAGCGCATCCTTTTCCAATCGGTTCACAATGCCGGATCTCGAGCTGTAAGCAAAAACATCTCCGGCAATGGTCATCCAGCCGGTGGTACGCGGACGAACCAGGTTCATTGAGTCAGGGACCAGGTAGTTTCCTGTAATGACGTGCTGCGGGTGGAAAGAGCCGTCGGGGGCCTGTTGGAAGATGTGGAAGGCCCCGCTACCGATCTGACCATCCAAGGGGTCTTCATCATGTCCGGGGGCATGGACCACCAACAAGTCTTCGTGCACCAGAAGCCGATCCCCGAAACCCAGACCGTCAGCCAAGGCAGCAGGGTGGATCACCTGATGGAGTCCCCATTCCCCAGCTTGTGGATGGTCTTGTCGGAACACATATACCGCCCCGGTGGCGAGACCCGTTCCGGGATGGATGTCGTACGGGGCGCTCACCAGGAGCATGTCACCATGCCAGTGTACCTGAGTGCCGAAGCCCGCCCCGGGGTACGGGTTGTCCGCGGCCAGGGTCCCGACAAGCCCCCAGGCTTCGATGCCCCCTTCGTATCGATCATAGAGGTATACCGCTCCTGGCCATGTACTGCCCAGCCCCAAGCCAGGTGCGCCGACCGCAAGCAACGGCCCTCTCAGGTCGAGCGCATGACCAAAGGTGCTTCCCGGACCCAGGCCAAATGGCGTATCCAGGATGATCTCCGGCCAGACCTGGGCATGGCTGCTGGAAGCACCGAGTATGGAACCGGAAAGAAGGACATACGAGTACCAATTCCTCACCTGGATCCACCGGGTTATCCCTGCACGCTGCCAGTTGCTCATTGGGCTATTGTGGAATCGAAGGACCTTGCAGAACTTCGGGAAGTTAATCCGAACATGATCATGCTTCGATCGTCAGTAGTATTTCTTCGGTCCATGGGCGCCATGATGCTGATCGGCTCCATGCTTCTTGGGTCCTCAGTACGGGCGCAGGTCCCTGCTTGCGGATCCACGAACGTTCCGGCGGGAAACCTCACGCTCAGCTGGCCTGATCAAGGACCGGACTACTACTATCGCGTGACTCTGGCCTTCGATCCCAATATGATCAATATTCTCGGTCAATACACCACCACGAGCACTTCAGACGTCATCAACGTACAAGCCGGTTATACCTACGGTTGGACCGTGGAAAGAGCACTGATCGGTGCGTCGAACTGGTCCGGCATTATTGGTACTTGCTCCTTCACCACAGAATGCAACTCTTCTTCGAACGCACCTACCATTTTAAGTGGTTACTCGGGTTACGATTGTGATCCAAGCTGGGGATACTTTACTGCGATAATACCGTTCGGTGATCAGGGTGTATCCCAGTTCGAGCTACAATTATCCGCCGATCCAGCCTTTCCTGCAGGCAGTGGGACTATTACGCAATTGTCCATGGCATTTCTGGATACTTGGGGATCTCCTTGGATGTATTACTCCGATCAAATGAATGTGTCCAATTTGCAGCCCGGTACTCAGTACCATTTCAGGGTGCGGGTAATTGGTGATTGTGGTACGGGCCCATGGGCAACGCGAACATTCCATACCCGGACCGATCCCAAGACCATGAACCTGAAGATGTTCCTGAAAGGTCCATTGGATGCGTCGACGCTGCTCATGTCCGATGCACTGCGAACGGGAGGTTTGATCCCCAACACCCCGTTGATCGCACCATCGGCCCTCTCCACATCAGGCGCCAATGCGATCGTCGATTGGATATCGGTCGATGTTCATGATCCGGTGGAAGAGATCCCGGTAACGAGCTATTCATGGCTCGTCCAACGGGATGGGGATATCGTGGACCCGGCCACGGGATCGGCCCCAACGGTCTCCCTGCCATTGGGTAATTGCACCTTCTCCTTCCAACATCGGAACCACCTTCCAGCGTACGTCGCGAACCCGATCAATGCCAACGCTGGTTCGTCCGTCAATTTGGACGTCACTCAGGTGAGCACGGCGATGTACGGCACGCAACCCACCGCGACGGTGAACGGTCGGCGCGCGTTGTGGGCAGGGGACACCAATTCCGATGGACAGGTGAAGTATGCAGGGGCGAACAACGACCGGGATGTGGTGCTTTCCACGGTGGGTGGGTCGGTACCGACGGCCATCATCTCCGGACAGTATTTGAACGCCGATCTGAACATGGATGGAGTGGTGAAGTATGCCGGTCCGAACAACGATCGCGATGTGATCCTGCAGACCATCGGTGGTTCGGTACCTACGGCGGTCCGGACGGCGCAGGTGCCGCACTGACCCCGGAAGACCATTCCAAAACGAAAGGATGGAGCTGTGAATAGTGGAAAGGATGCTAGAACTG
Source organism: Flavobacteriales bacterium (assembly GCA_020437905.1). Taxonomy (GTDB): domain Bacteria; phylum Bacteroidota; class Bacteroidia; order Flavobacteriales_F; family PHOS-HE28; genus PHOS-HE28. The sequence continues at coordinate 1,744 of JAGQVN010000089.1, read as the reverse complement.
GAAACGTGACCGAGATGAACAAGAGCAAGCACATTCGGCCTTCCTACGCCCTGGTCCCGGTAGTGATCTTTTTAATGGGGTCGGCACTATTCCCTCGATCACTGTATGCGCAGAATCCGGCTTGCGGGTCCACAAATGTTCCTTCTGGCAACCTGAACCTAAGCTGGGCCAACCAGGGACCCGGGTTCTATTACGAGATCACCATGGAATCGAACATCTACGGTTTCGTGTTCGTGACCAACACATCGGTTCCGTCATTGCAGTTCTTCGCCGATCCTGGACACATCTATACCTGGGGCGTCCGATTTGCGCCGGTAGGCACTCAGGACTGGTCCGGCTTCTTTGATGCCTGCACCTTCGCGACGGATTGCGGCTCCTATCCGAACGCGCCGGCTTGTTGGGTTCCTACCAATTACGATGTGGACCCCAGCTCCTGCAACTTCTTTCTATTCTTCGGGAATAGTCCCCTGGCTATTGATGACTTTGAACTGGAGCTGTCCACGGACCCCTCCTTTCCTGGGGGTCAGACGCAGACGATCTACGGTTCGGCCAGTTTTTCGTTGGGGGATTATTCGTCGACCATCAATGTCAGCAACCTGGCCGTTGGAACGAAGTTCTTTTATCGTGCAAGGGCCATCAACGATTGCGGTTCACAAAGCCCATGGTCGTCTGTTGCCTGGTTCCATACGCGAACTGCTCCGAAGACCTTGAACTTGAAGCTATTCCTGAAAGGACCTCTGGATGCGACCACCTTATTGATGTCAGATGGCCTGCGCACAGGGGGCTTGCTACAAAACATGGGCATCTCTCCTTCCGTGCTGTCAGCGACCGGAGCGAATGCCATCGTGGATGAGGTTTTGGTTTGGTCCCATGACCCTGTGGAACAAGATTATTTCCTCCAAGGGTGGTTATTGCTGGTCCAGCGGGATGGGGACATCGTGACCCTGGCAGGTAACCCTCTTACGGTCGCGCTCCCACTCGGAAATGTCGCCTTTTCCTTCCATCATCGGAACCACCTGCCAGTCTATGTCGCGAACCCGATCAATGCCAATGCATCCTCGACGATCAACCTGGACATCACGCAATTGAGCACTCCGTTATACGGGACCCAAGCGACCGCGACCGTGAACGGACGCCGCGCCTTGTGGCCCGGGGACGTCAATTCCGATGGACAGGTGAAGTACGCGGGAGTGAACAACGACCGGGACGTGGTGCTCTCCACGGTTGGTGGATCGGTACCCACGGCCACCATCACGGGTCAGTTGGACAATGCCGATCTGAACATGGACGGGGTGGTGAAGTATGCGGGTGCGAACAATGATCGCGATGTGATCTTGCAGACCATTGGTGGCTCGGTACCTACGGCGGTACGCACGGCCCAGGTGCCCTTCTGAGCTCGACCACCCCGGGAGCTTGGTCACCGCTTATCTGCCGGATGTCGGAGCATAGCCGCATGCCATCCTGTCGAATGGCTTATTTTCAGGCCATGGGTTATCCGAAGTGGAGCGATCGGGTGGTCTTAGTGTTGGCTGTCTTGGTCTGGCTTGCCTCAAACGGCCCGGTTCGATCGCAGACCTTCGGCCCTCCACAGGTGATCTTGGACAGCATCGGCTCTGCGGAGCCCTTCTTCGAGGATGCGAACGCGGATGGCATTCCTGACCTGTTCATCCAACAGGACTCAGTTGTGCAGATCTATTTGAATGATGGGACCGGGGTGTTTACGTTGGCGGAGCTTGTTCAAATC
>JAGQVN010000008.1 GCA_020437905.1 Flavobacteriales bacterium | reverse complement strand
GTATATGGATACCCGCAAGACCGAAGTGATCAAAGTGGACCCCTACGATGGTCGCTATGCCACCGTGGTGACCCTGGCACCAGGGAGCGATGTGGTCATGACCGTGAAAAAGAAAGACCATGTCTTCGACAGTCGCCTCTTCACGGAAGCGGATACCGTACGTGCCGGTGTCGCGGAGGTGGATATGACCCTGCAGAAGATCGAAGTGGGAAAGAGTTACCGCGTGAACGACATCCGCTTTGCGACCAATTCAGCCGAGATACAGAGGAGCTCTGAGCATATCCTGGAGGAACTGATCGCCTTCCTGAAGGAGAACCCCTCGGTCAGGATCCGTATTGAAGGGCATACGGACAGTGTGGGGAAGTTGGAGGAGAACATGGCCTTGAGCAACGATCGGGCCTTTACCGTGATGGAGTACCTGCAGAACCATGGCGTGGCAGGCAGCCGATTGAGCTTCGAAGGCTTTGGCCCCAAGCAACCGATAGCCAGCAACGACACCGAGGAAGGGAGGGCGCTGAACCGCCGTACGACCTTCGTGATCATCGGCCGCTAGGTCGCAGCCTTCGTACGCTTGCGGCGCATGCGCAGGTTCAAGGCTTCCACGAGCACGCTGAATCCCATGGCGAAGTAGATGTAGCCTTTGTCGATGTGCGCACCGGTGCCTTCCATCAACAGGGACACGCCGATGAGCACCAGGAAGGCCAGGGCAAGGACCTTCACGGTCGGATGCGCCTCCACGAAAGCGCTGATCGGTTCCGCAGCCCACAACATGATCAGGATCGCGATGACCACGGCGATGATCATGATGATGACATCGTCGGCCATGCCCACGGCGGTGATCACCGAATCCAAGGAGAAGACCATGTCCAGCAACAGGATCTGGAACAGGACGGACCCGAAACTCCGAATGACCTTCTTGGCCGGTCCTGAAGCTTCATCGCCGCCTTCCACCTTGTCGTGGATCTCCATCACCGACTTGTAGATCAGGAACAGACCCCCCAACAGGAGCACCAGGTCACGGCCGGTCACCGGATGCCCAAGCACTTGAAAGAGCTCCGCAGTGAGCCCCATGATCCAGCTCAAAGAGAGCAGCAGCAGCACGCGGGTGCCCATGGCGAGCATCAGGCCCCATCGTCGTGCCCGCTTCTGGTCCTGTTTGGGCAGCTCGCCGCTGAGGATGGAAATGAAAACGATGTTGTCGATGCCCAGCACGATCTCCAGGACCGTCAGGGTCAGCAGGGCGATCAACCCTTCGGAGGTGAGCAGAGCGGCAAGGTCCAGGTCCATGGCGGCGAAGGTATTCCGGCGGAACAGGATCGCTAGTTCCGATCGCCAACGGTCCGGTACAACCCGATGGTTTCGTTGCGGTTCACGGGGTTCAGCCAATGCACCACGCGATCCACGAATCCGGGTTCGGCCTTTGTGACCAGCTGGAGCGGTCCCACGAGCCGCTCCATGGCCTGTATGCGCTGGTCCATGTTCTCGGGTCCTATGAAGACCACGGTATTGGGGAAATGCCTGTCCGGAAGACCCCTCACCAACGACTCCAGGTCAGTAGGGCGGCGGCCATCATAGGGTATGTTGGCCAGGTGCCACTGTCCCAGGTAGTAGAGCGGCATCATCGGTGGGTCGCCTTCCACAGAGTCTTCCACGATCATACCGCTTACAGGGCCTTCCTGGCGCAAGGCCCACATCGCTTCAACCCGACTGCGCTTGCTGTAGCTGAAGGTGAGCACCAGGAGCAACAGCACGTTCAGTGTGTGCACGAATACCATGCAGCCCTTCCATAGTTGTGGCCTGTTCCTCCAAAAGGTTGACTGCATGCGCCATTCCTCCCATGCACAGTAGCCAAGCACGAAGGCCAGGGGAACGATCGGCAGTAGGAAGCGTTCCTGCTTGTTCGGGAAATAGGAATGGACGGCCAGGAAGAGGATGACCGGAAGCCAGGCCAGGATGGGCGTGCTTCGTCTGAAAAGCCCGAACAGGACGGCCACGCTAAGGGGTGGAATGAAGATCCCGGCGAGCAGTAGCAGGTAGTTGTACCAAGGTTGGTCGAAATAGGTCGTCGTGTGTTCCAGGTTGTAGCGCACGTATTCGGTCAACTCGGCGAACGGCCTTCCCCACAAGTAGAGGTCGATACTGCCTTGGATGAGCGCCAGCGGGACCAGGATACCTGCAGCATACACGATCGCGTTCGTCCATGAACGACGGAACAGGAACACAAGGCCGGGCGCTGCGGCGAAGAAGATGGTTTGAAAGCGGATGTTCATGGCCAGTCCGATGAAGATCCCGGCGAGCAGCACATCGCGCCGTTGGGGTCCGCGCTCATCACGGATCAGGTACCAGGCGGTCAACATCAGGAAGGGGATGCAGACCACCTCGACCAGGTTGCGAACCGCCAGGAAAGGCATGAAGTAGAACAAAGCCAGGAGCAGGCCCGCCCGCCAGGCGACCGCTGGTCCGCTCAGGCGCCGTGCGATCCGATAGCCCACGGCCACCACCAAGAGGCTCCACAGTGCGTGCAGGAGCCGGACCACGACCATGTTCAGCTTCGGATCATTGGCACCCAGGGCCTTGAGTGAAGCGAACAGGAGGTAGTGCAGACCCACATACAGGAAACTGTGTCCACTGGGCGTGGCATTGGGTCCCTGGTTCCAGGGAAGCCAGTTGTTGTAATCCGCGGCGTCCACCCAGCTCTGGGCAGCTTCGATCACCAGAAAGTGATCGTCATGCGCAAAGTATCCTTGGGAAAAGATCGCCGCCAGGATGCGGGGCAGCAAGGCCACTGCAAGCAACCAGGTGAGATGGTGCCGTTCATCTGGCATACCGCGCATGGCAGGCAAGTTACCAGATGCGTTCTCATGGTCTTGGACACCCTACATTTGAACTCTGGCGATGAGGTGCTTGGGGCTGATAGCCATGGTGTTCTCCTTGGGCATGGTCGCTCAGACGCCGTTCGTGCTGCTGACGGACCAGAGCGACCTTGCAAGCTCCGTCGAACTGCTTTCCACCTTGCGCAGGGCAGGCTTGCAGGTCGGAGCCATCGCGGCGCCTGGATGCTACATCGGGAATCTGTCCGATGAAGTGGGCCCTGACCTCGACGGATTGCCCGTCAGGGCCCAGCTATGGACCCGATCCCTGACAAAGGGAGATATGTTTAATATGCGTGAGGATCAGAAAATTGGAGCTATCTGGTTGAATGAATTATTGAAGGGGTCCTTCGATGCTCCATCCGTCCGACGACCCATGGATTGGAGCGCTCATGAACATCTTCTTGAGCGCCGATCCGAGGAGGACTTGGAAATTGGGATCGAACGTTCCGGTGGGATGCCTTCGAACCATCTTCCATCCTGGTCCTGCTCCGAAGGCCAGCGCTCCGAATACATGGTCGGAACGGTATTGGCCGCTTCGTTCTTCCTGGAGAGCGATGGCTCCATTGATAACGACCAGTACACCTGGGACCAGGTCGCGATCGACGACGTAAAAGCCCAGCTGATCGACGCATGGAACATCTGGTCCTACACGGCCAGCCTATACGGTCATGCGGTCACCGCAGTAATGGACTGGTACGAACCGTCAAGCGGTATACCGGTACAGGGATACGAGCCCATTACGCGTAACAGCTACGAGGATGGGTTATGGATCACTGCGTGCATGACCAACCTGGGCTATACTGGCGGTGGCACCAGCTCCAAGTTGTACCGCTTCCACCGCGACAGGCAGGCCGCTCTGGCAACGGACCATGCTTTCAGTTGCTTCATCGCTTACAATCCACCCACGCAGGGTGCGCCGACGGAGATGGCTGACGGCAAGATCGGATATGCCTATCTGGGAGGACCCTATACGCAGATCCTCTACAAGGCCAACGGCTGGGGTACCAACCAAGTGCAGCGCGTATACGGGCACGAGGTAGGCCACATCTTCCATGCATTCGACGAGTACAGTGCAGCCACGAACAGCAGTTGCTCGCGCTCCTTCAACGGGGAGCCGAACAGCAACCATCATGCAGGGCCCTGCAATGGTGCCGCTGGCTGCGTCATGGTGAACAATGCCTTCACCGGGAGTGGTTCCACCCGCCGCTGGGTGATGTGCGCACATACCCCGACCCACTTGGGATGGTCCGGACTTGTGCCCATCCCCGAACTGCAGGCGCCGATCCAGGACAGCGCGGTACCTGCCGTACCCTTCACTCTGCGTTGGCAGCGCGGAACGGTCCCGACGAACACGAACAGCGTGGTGCAGGTCTTTGACCGGAATACCGGAGAGCGTGTGTTGTGCAGCAGTGCCGGTAGCATGGATACCATGAGCATCACCCTGGTCAATGGCTCCTACTCATGGACGGTGGGACAGGGCAACCTCAGCACCTCCAGTGGCCATGCAGGTCGCGTCGATACGCTGGAGCATTTCTCCGTACAGGCGCCCCTGGACGCCGGGATATTATCCTCAGGAGGATCCATCTGTGCCGGTGGCTCCGTCGTCTTTTCGGATGCCTCCACCGGTGGTCCCACGTCATGGAACTGGTCCTTCCCTGGAGGCATTCCATCATCGTTCGTTGGGCAGGATCCGCCACCGGTCCAGTATCTGCTGCCGGGCAGTTATGCGGTGGAATTGGAGGTGAACGATGGACTGGTCAACGATACCGAGGTGATCGCCAATGCCGTGGTGGTCGCTGCAGGCGCCCCTCTTCCATACCTTCAGGACTTTGAGGGCGGTTTGTTCCCGCCTGTCGGATGGTCTCGATCCGATGGCGGGATCGGACAGGGCGGGCAAGGCGGTCAAGGTCTTCAGTGGCAAGCCGATGCGACGACCTGCGGACAAGCTACCGCCGCATTCGTGCCGGCCTTTGGTCAGGGACCCTTCGGATCGCCGGGGCTCTATTCAGAACGCATCGACCTGACCTCCGCGACCATTCCCTATCTGCGGTTCCGGCATGCCTATGCGGCGGCATCGCCATCGGTCACCGAGGAACTTCGTGTATCGGCGCGAAGCTGCGACTATCAGGTTTTTGAAGAGACCTTCTTCGAAGGGGGCAATGAACTTGCCACGAATGGGGGGGCATTTGTGCCGTCTCCGGCCTGGTCTCCTGCATCCTGTTCTGATTGGGCAACGACGGTGCATCACCTGGACGCGTTGGTGGGCAGGACGGTGATCCTTTCCTTCGACTTGTATACCATTGGAGCACAAAACCTCTACCTGGATGACGTGGAGGTATTCGATGGCGTGCTGGTAGCGGTGAGGGTCGTTCTTGATGGTCCCTTCGATGGCGGCACCTTGCTCATGCATGACCAACTTCGAACCAGCGGTCTGGTCCCATCCTGCGAACCTTATTCAGCCATGGGCTACGCGCACGAAGGGGATGGAGGCGGCGAGTGCATGGATCCCGGCGTACTCTCCGTGGTGGGGCCCGATGCAGTGGTTGATTGGGTGGTCTTGGAGGCTCGGGACCCCAACGATGCGACCAGGGTGCTCGCATCGCGTGCGGCTTTGTTGCAACGCGACGGTGATGTGGTGGATCTGGATGGGGTGAGCGCCGTGCGCATGGCGGTGCCGGCAGGTGACCACTTTGTCGCTGTCCGCCATCGGAACCACCTGGGGGTCATGAGCGCAGGACCGGTTCCGTTGTCCTTGAACACCGCTCTGCTTGACCTTTCGGATCCCAATACGCCGGTGTGGGGTACCAACGCGCGTCGGATGGGCAACGGGCGGGCGAGGTTGTGGTGCGGGGATGTGAACGATGACGGACAGATCAAATATTCGGGTCCGAGCAATGATCGGGACCGGATCCTGCTGTTGGTCGGAGGCTCTGTTCCGACCAACACGGTCGCCGGTTATCATTTGGAGGATGTGGACCTCAGCGGAGTGGTTAAATACTCGGGTCCGGGAAATGATCGGGACCGCGTCTTGGGAACGATCCTGCCCATCGTGACCTCGGTGCGGAACGAACAGCTCCCATAGGATGCCGGGGTCATCCTCATTGCGCTAGTTTAGCGGCCCTTTTGACCATGCATATCGCCATTCTCTCCGGTAATCCGAAGTTGTATTCCACGCGCCGCCTGGTGGAGGCCTGCGAGGAACGCGGACATACCGCTCGTGTGATCAATCATGTCAAGTGTGACATCCTCATCGAAAAGAAGAATCCCTGCGTCGTTTATGACGGTGAGCTGATCGAAGGCCTGGACGCCGTGATACCGCGCATTGGTGCCTCGGTCACCTTCTATGGGACCGCGGTGGTTCGGCAGTTCGAGATGATGAAGGTGTTCACCACCACCGAGAGCCAGGCCCTGGTGCGCAGCCGCGACAAACTGAGGAGCCTGCAGATCTTGTCCCGCGCGGGAATCGGACTGCCGAAGACGATGTTCACCAACTACTCGAAGGATGTCGCTTCCGTCGTTGATCAGGTGGGCGTGCCTTGCATCATCAAACTGCTGGAGGGCACCCAGGGGTTGGGGGTCGTTCTCGTCGAAAGCAAGAAAGCAGCGATCGCCGTGGTCGAGGCGTTCAATAGCCTGAAGGCACGGGTGATCGTCCAGGAGTTCATCCAGGAAAGCAAAGGCGTCGACATCCGTGCGTTCGTCGTGGACGGTCGGGTGGTGGGAGCCATGAAACGTACTGGGAAGGAAGGCGAGTTCCGCAGCAACCTGCACCGAGGCGGGACAGCCGAACTGATCGAGCTTTCCAGTGAGGAGGAAGTGGTCGCCCTGAAGGCTGCCAAGGCCCTGGGCCTGCACGTGGCCGGTGTGGATATGCTGCAAAGCGCACGAGGACCGCTTGTCCTGGAGGTGAACAGTTCGCCGGGTCTCGAAGGGATCGAGTCGGCCACGGGCCACAACATCGCGGGCGAGATCGTGCGCTTCATCGAACGGCACGCCTGACCCGCCGGTGGTGTCGGCCGGAAGGAGTTCACCGATCGATGATCAGTCCGAATTGCTCCGCCACCTCGAAGGTGGAATGCAGGTCCACATCCACGCTGACCCAGGTGGTCCTGCCTCCCTGATCGGGCGCAGGTCCTGGGTCGATCGGGAGCGTGTGGCCGATGCCATGGAAGACATAGTGCTGTACCAAAACGTTCCCTTCCGCATCGGCATAGGTCCTTCGTTCCACCAGTTCGGCTCCCTTGTAAGGTCGTTCGATCTGCGTGGGGATCGTATCCAGGCCATGTACCCGGGTCCATTGCTTCACCAAGGCTTCACCATGACCGGGATCCATCACGTTGTCAGCCGTTCCGTGCAACACTAGGACCGGTGGATAAGATCGCTTCTCATCCGGATATAGATCCGTGACCAGTGAGCCCCAAGCGGCCGCAGGTTCTGACCGCGGGTCACGGATGATCATGCGCGCATCCAACGTGTGACGCGCCGCCTTGAACGGAGCGCCTGCGAAGATGGCAGCTCCCTGGAAGCGTTCCGGGTGGCACGCGATCACCGCAGCGGCCAGGGCCCCACCGGAGGATACCCCATAGATGAACACGCGCTCCGGATCGATCGGCCAGTTCGCCAAAGCATGGTCCACCATGCTGATGATCGAGGCGACCTCCCCGCCTTCGGGTGCGATATCCTCCGGCCGGAACCAATTGAAACAACGCAGGGAGTTGTTGATCGGTCGCTGCTGGGCATAGACCACATAGGCTCCGCACTGGTCGGCCACCTTGTTCCATCCGCTCAGGTCCGCGATGCGTGCTGCTTTCTGCGTGCATCCGTGCAGGACCACCACCAAGGGCCGCTTGCTTGGTCCGGGTGCATCCGGAACATGCACGAACATGCGCAGGTTTCCCGGGTCCTCACCGAAGTCCTTGACCTCCGGAAGTCCCTTTCCGGCAGCAAGCAACGCGACGCACAAGGGTATGAAAAGCACCAAGACCAGCGATCTTTTCACTTCGGGAAGCTACGGACAGGCCCCGATCGTTGTTCCTTCGCAGCCCATGAAGGCTACCGCCATCCTCCTGGTCCTTTCCCTGATCGTGGTACCCACGGTCTCCTTCTTCCTGGACGACCCGCTAACGCCGCTGCAGCTCGCCACGCTCAAGGAACTCATGGTGGTCTATTTGGTGATGGCGCTCGCCTGTTTCCTGGCGGCCGAGGTCACCGGCAATTGCAGTCAGGTGGACAAGCTATGGAGCGTGATGCCATGATCTACGTATGGATCATGGCCATTGCTGCAGGCCTTACCCCGCGCACCGTTCTGGTGGCCTCGTTGGTGACCGCATGGGGGGTCAGGTTGACGTTCAATTTCGCCCGACGCGGGGGATACAGCTGGCCACCCTGGGCCGGGGAGGAGGACTATCGGTGGGCTATTGTCAGAAAGGAGCCCATGTTCGCATCGCGCTGGGCATGGTCCGCCTTCAACCTGTTCTTCATTTCCCTCTATCAGATGGGTCTGGTGTTGCTCTTCACCCTACCCATGCTCATGTGCATCGAGGGCCCGGGATCCATCATCGGTTGGGACCTGGTCCTGGCCGCGCTGTTCCTGATCGCCTTGGTCATCGAGACCATGGCCGATCAACAGCAATGGGAGTATCAGCAAGAAAAGATCCGGTTGAAGGCATCGAGTGGAACACTTCCGGACCGGTTCGCCAAAGGCTTTGTGCATCACGGCCTGTGGGGCATCGTGCGACATCCTAACTACACGGCCGAGCAGGCCCAATGGATCCTGTTCTTCGGATTCAGCATTGTGGCCACGGGCCGATGGATCAACTGGAGCCTGACCGGTGCGATCTTGCTCATCCTCTTGTTCCGGGGCAGCGTCGATCTTGGCGAGAAGATCTCCACCGGCAAATATCCGGACTACGCTGAACACAAGCGGAAGGTGCCGTGTTTCATCCCAGGCATCAAGTGACCGCTTGACCCATCGGGCGTTGGGATGAAGGGACCACATTTCAGGGATAGGTATGACGTGGTCGTGATCGGTGCGGGCGTTGGAGGCACCACCGCCGCAGCCTTGTTGGCGCGTTCGGGGCTGTCGGTCTGTGTGTTGGAAATGGATGCCCGACCAGGCGGATACCTCGCAGGGTTCCGACGCAAGGACTTCCGCTTTGATAGTGCCATCCACTGGTTGAACCAGATGGGTCCCAAGGGTCTGGTCACCCGGACCTTCGACCTGATCGGAGCGGACCATCCCACGGCTGCACCACAAACCCGGATCAAACGCTACAAAAGTGCCACCTACGATCATCTGCTCACCAGGGACCCGGACGCATTGAAACGTCAATGGATCGCCGAATTCCCCGAGGATGCGGCAGGGATCGAACGCTTTTTCCGGGATGCGAGGAGGTTGGGAAAGGCCTTCGACCGTATGGGCACTTTTTACCGGTCGGAGGAGACCATGGGTTTGGTCGAACGCTCATTGCACCTGTTCAGGAAACTGAGCTTCGCCAAAGCCTTCATACCGCACTTGAGGTTCAGTGGGGAAGATGGCGTGGAAAGGGGCCTGCGGCGCTATTTCTCCAACGAACGTCTGCGCAAGGTCTTTCCCTCTGAGATGGACCTGCTCTCCTGCCTCGTTCCGATCGGTTGGGCCTACTACGGTGATTACCAGCTTCCTCCCGCGGGCGGCAGTCAAGTGGTCCCTGAATGGCTCTGCCACGTGATCGAGAGGATGGGCGGGGAGGTGCATTTCCAATGTCGGGTCGGATCCGTCCTCCTTCAAGAGGGCCGGGCTGCAGGGGTTCGGTGTTCCTGGAAAGGACGGGAACAGGAGATCCGAGCGGATGTGGTGATATCGGCTTGCGATGTGAAGACCTTATACGAACGCATGCTGCCCGACGCAGCAGTGCCCGGCAAGTTGAAGGAGCAGCTGGAAGGTGCCGACCTCTATCCGAGTTCGGTCACCGTTTCCCTGGCGTTGGACCGTCCGGCTCAGGAATTGGGCTTTTCGGAGGAGATGATCTATCTGGTGGATGAGGAATTGCCCAGGTCTGCTCAGAGCTCGGGCGATCCATGGACCAGTGGCATCAGCATCCTGGCACCCTCCCTGCGCGATGATACCCTGTCCCCTGGGCACATGGGTACGCTCACCTTGTACATCCCCGCCGAGTTCAGTGACCATGATCATTGGAAGTGCGAGCGCGGTCCTGACGGTGAGCTGATACGGGGAGATGCATACAAGGCCTTGAAGGCTGAATACGCCGATGTGCTTATCAAGCGCGTGGAGCAGGCGATCGCCCCGGGTTTGTCCGATCACATCCTCTATCGGGATGTCGCAACACCCATCACCCATTGGCGTTATACCGGGAACCGGAACGGCAGCATGATGGGGGCGAGGCCGGGCGAACGGAATTTTCGTTCGGGCATTGCGCACTACCGAACGCCCGTGCGTGGCCTTTTCCTGGGTGGGCATTGGGCGGAGCTTGGTGGTGGGGTGCCGATCGCCGTGCGCGCCGGGACCAACAGTGCGCTGCTTGCGTTGCAGTACAAAGGCCACCGGGCCGCCAAGCCGTTGGCCCGCTATATGGATGGGGAACTCAACATTCAGGAGACCAGGCGACAGGCTGGGTTCGAACCCTATGCCGAGGATTGGGTCCGTACCCCTACCCCGGCGGAAAAGCTCAAGGCACGAAAGGCCTCCTGAGCCGGCTGCCGAGGATCGTTCGTACAAAGTTGTGTAGCATCGCGCTCGCAACGCATGTCCCGATCTGCTCCTGCTTCGAAGTATGATGTGGTGGTCATCGGTGCCGGACCCGGGGGGCTCACCGCAGCGGCCATCCTTGCGCGGGCCGGATTGCAGGTCTGCGTCCTGGAAATGGACGCCAGGCCGGGAGGCTACCTGGCCGGTTTTCGGCGAAAGGACTTCCGCTTTGATAGTGCGATCCATTGGCTGAACCAATGTGGACCGAAAGGCTCGGTAACACGGGTCTTCGACTTGATCGGAAGAGATCATCCACAAGCGCGTCCGCAAACACGGATCAGGCGGCACAAGAGCGATGTGATCGACCGCTTGTTGACCAGCGACCCGGATCGGCTGAAGGCGGAATTGATAGCGGATTTTCCGCATGAGCGAAAGGGGATCGAGCGGTTCTTCAAGGACGCATGGTATTTGGGAAGAAGCTTCGATCGCTCCTCCAGCCTGCTGCGTGCCAGGGAGACCATGGGCCCGTTGGAACGCGCCCTGTTCACCATGCGCAGGTTGCGCTTTGCGTTGCCGTTCATCAAACACTTGGGTTATCAGGGTGAGAAGGGGATCCCCCGTGGCTTGTCGCGCTACTTCAAGGATCCCGGCCTGCATCAGCTCTTCGCCAGCGAACAGGAGCTCCTGGCCTGTCTGGTGCCGATCGGTTGGGCCTATTTCGGGGATTACCAAAGCCCGCCGGAGGGCGGTAGCCAGGTCTTTCCGGAATGGCTGGTCCACGTCATCACATCGCTGAACGGAGAAGTGCACTATCGGTGCAAGGTCACGCGCATCCGACTGGAGCATGGGCGCTGCACCGGTGTGGTGGTCGACCGCAAGGGCGAGTCCTTCGAGATACGCGCGGATCAGGTCATTGCCGCCTGTGATGTGGAAACGCTATACGAACGGATGCTTCCGCCGGATGCGGTCCCTGAGAGGTTGAAGCAGGACCTCCAGGACGCGGTGCTCTACAGTTCTTCCGTCACCGTTTCGTTGGGTTTGGATGTACCTGCGGAGGAGCTCGGCTTCAATGAGGAAATGATCTTCCTGCATAGGCATGACGTTGGTAGGGACGAACATGGTGGGGAGGATCCGCATAAGAGCGGCATCAGCATCCTGGCCCCGAGCCTGCGGGACAAGAGCCTGGCCCCACCCGGCATGGGTACCCTGACCCTCTACATTCCGGCCGAGATGCGGCACCACGAAAGATGGAGGACCGATGAAGCCTGGGCACGTGGCGAAGCGTACGAAGCATTGAAGAAGGAGGTGGCGGACATCCTGATCGATCGGGTGGAACGCGCCCTGGCGCCAGGATTGCGTGAACACATCGTCATCTGCGATATCGCTACACCGATCACGCATTGGCGCTATACCGGGAACCGGGGTGGCAGCATGATGGGGGCCAAGCCCGGCAAGGATAATTTCAAAGCGGGCATCGCGCATTACCGCACCCCTGTGCCCGGCTTGCTCCTGGGTGGCCACTGGGCCGAACTGGGAGGTGGCGTGCCGATCGCCGTCAAGGCCGGTTCCAATGCTGCGCTGATCATCCTGCACGATAGGAAGCATCCGGCATTCTCCACCTGGCGCTCCTACCTCGATCGTTCATTGCCAGTGGAGCAGGTCTTCGATGGACCGGGATTGGTGCCCTATGCCGAGGATTGGGTCCGACAGCCCACGCCTTCCGAGAAACGTCAACAGCGGGCTGCAATGGACGGACGACATAGCGGTCCGGTCAGCGAACAATAAAGAGCGTTCATGCGTCGTTAAAGGGTAGATCATCCTGCAAGGGTTTTGGAACAGGGTACTTTACGGATGATCGGAAGCCCCGCCACTGCTGCGGGGCTTCTTCATGGCGAACGATCTCCTGAGCTGCACTGACCGGATCAGAGGTCGTATTTCAGTTTTCCCATACCACGTTCCTTCAGCACATAGCGTGCACTGTTCGGCCATATCGGACCCACGTTCCCGGTGCTCCATGCAGCATGCAACACGCGCAACTCCGTGACCAGATCAGGTCGAAATGTGGACAGGTCCTTCAGTTCCCCCGGATCCGACTCAAGGTCGAACAGCATGCTGGTGCGGGAGAGGTCGTTCTCGATCAGTTTCCAGGATCCCTTGCGCACGGCCCGGTTGGCTCCCACCCGCCAGAAAAGTGCTTCGTGAGCCGGTTCCCGGGTGTTCAGCGCACTTAGGAGATCCACACCGTCCCATCGCTTTTCCGACGGTGGAACGACCCCGGCTGCGCGTGCCAGGGTTGCGAACACATCCATACTGATGACCGGATGGCTGTAGGTGGTGCCGTTCGGGATCACCTGCGGCCAGCGAATCAGGAATGGCACGCGAAGGCCACCCTCGAAGTCGGTGAGCTTTCCACCCCGCAGGGGAGCATTGTCGGTGGTGCCATTGTATGCCGCGCCGCCGTTGTCGCTGATGAATACCAACAGCGTGTTCTCCGCCGTGCCGCGCTGCTCCAGGTGGTCCAGCAATCTGCCGATCTCATCATCCAGTTGCAGGATCATGGCCAGGTAAGTGCGCTGGACCGGGTCCTCCACATGGGCAACCGCCTCGTGGTAGGAACTAAGGGCCTGGAGCGGTACATGCGGCGCACTGTAAGCCAGGTAGAGGAAGGAGGGCCGATCGTCGGAAGCACTGAGGAAGGCGATCGCCTCATCGGTGAATGCACGGGTCAGGTGTTGAGGTGGTTCGCACCGCTCGCCACAATCCCTGAGGATGCTGCACGCACCCGTTCTTCCCGCAGCGGACCTCCACTGATGGCGGTCCATGAACTGACCTTTGATCGGCGTGTTCAGCACGTCGGTCGCTTCGGGGTCCATGTACAGGGTGAAGGCCTCGTGGAATCCGTAGTGCTGCGAAAAGCCTCTTGCACAAGGGACACGGTCCGGGGTGGTACCCAGGTGCCATTTGCCCACCATGCCTGTCCGGTATCCGGCGATGGACAACAGTTCCGCCAAGGTGGTCTCCGAGGGCGGGAGCCCTTGTTCTTGGATCTCCGATGCGGTGGGCCTTGGATGAACCTTGTTCGGCACCAATGGCCGGAAGGTCGGCATCACCGCGAACACCGCTCGTTCCACCAGGTTTCTGGCATAGCGGGGCACTGGTTGGTGTTCGTGCCCGAACCGCTGCTGGTAACGGCCGGTAAGCAAAGCCGCCCGTGATGGGGAACAGGCTGAGGAGGTGACGTAGCCCCGATCGAAGATCGCTCCCTCAAGGCCGATGCGGTCGATGTTCGGTGTACATATCCGGTCCTGACCGTGCAGGCCGATGTCCGACCAGCCCAGGTCGTCCACCACGATCAAGATCAGATCGGGACGTTGCTCAGTGTCCGATCGCGGCTGTGCATGCAGCGTGGAGGTGAACGCAGCATACAGGGCAAGCGCGAACGTGCGGTTCAGGTCCATCAGGGATCGAGCACGAATGTCCGGGAAACATCCACGAGGAACCGATGCCGGAGGAACTTGCGGCCCAACAGCACCTGGAACTTCATATCGCTCCGGTCGAACAACGTGAATTGTGTGCGCACGGAATGTCCGTTCAGGGTCACACGTGTCCGCACCAGATACCGTTCGCTCACCTCGCCATTGCTGCTCTTTACCTGTACGCGTTCGTACTGCTTGAACTGCATGGCCCTGCGTTTTCGGCCCATCTGGAACACCACGACGAGGCGACGCTGGCCTTCGACGACCGCCTCGTGTACGCGCTGATAATGGAGGGCACTGCGATAGGCGCCGGTGTCGATCTTCGCAGCGACCCGCTCAAAGCCCAATTCGTGAAGAGCAATATGCTCCGTCCTGCCGATGATGATCGGTCGCTTCGCCATGGATGGCCCAAAGGTCGTCGCGGGTGCGGGTCCAACAGGACCGGAGAGGACCAAGCTTTACCCGGTGAGGCGTGGAAAACCGGACGTGCAGTCGACAGGTACGCGGAATTGGTACGATCTTTGATCGCCGGAACGCCAGTTTTCGGTCCATTTGATAGCCATCATCCGAACGATCATGAAAAAGCCAATGATACTTGCCCTGGCGACCACCTTGTTCGCCATCAGTTCCACCCTGAACGCCCAAAAGACTTACGGAGAGAAGATCTCTGAGGAAGGGGCCATGTCCACCGCGGAGCTGCTCACGAAGATGGAAGGGAAGGAGAGCATGGAAGCCAAGGTTTCGTGCGAGATCATCACCAGTTGCGTCAAGAAGGGGTGTTGGATGGATGTGAAGCTGCCCAACGATGAGGTGATGAAGGTGCGTTTCAAGGACTATGGGTTCTTCGTTCCGACCAAAGGCTTGGAGGGCAAGACCGCTGTGCTAGAAGGTCTGGTCGAACGGGAAGTGATCGATGTGGCCACCCTGCAGCACTATGCGGAGGATGCCGGGAAGAGCAAGGAGGAGATCGCGGCGATCACCGAACCCAGAGCATCCCTCACCTTCACGGCCAACGGGGTCATCATCCGCGACTGATCGATGCGGCGGGGCTGCGTCCTTGCCGCGATCGTTTGCGCCCTGTTGATCGGACGTGGCAGCGGTTGCCATGCCCAATCCCCTTATGAACTGGACGTGGGGCGCGAACTGCTGCTCGTGGGCGGTGGTGTTGGATCGAACATCGCATCCTTCCTTGTTCCGGTCGATCCCGATCGCCTTTTCCAACAAGCGATCTCGCGACCGATCACGAGCATTCCAGCGATCGACAGGAGTGCTGCCAGGAAGTGGTCACCCCGTGCACACAAAGCCAGCAATTACCTGTTCGTCGGTGCCTTGACCGCCTCATTCACCGGAAGTGCACTGGTGTATCCAAAGGAGCCGGGTGTACCGTTGACCATCGTTGGGGAGAGCTTCCTGATCTCTTCCGGGCTTACGGGGGTGGTCAAGGCCTTGGTCCAGCGGCCTCGCCCTTATGTGTACAATGATGACGTGCCGGATCACATCCGTCATGAGCGCGATGCCTTCCTCAGTTTTTGGAGCGGCCACGCTGCCAACACGGCAGCACTTTCCATTTCCAGCGCCATGTTGATCGATCGTGCCGAGGTGGATCGGACCGTTCGGGCGTGCGCATGGGTTGGGGCCATTGCGTTGCCCGCGCTGATGGCCTGGCTGCGGGTCAGGGCAGGGAGACATTTCCCCACGGATGTGTTGGCAGGATGTCTGGTCGGTGGACTGACCGGCCTGTTGGTACCCTACATTCACCGCCCCAATTCGCAAAGCCAGCCATGAAGGAACACAGGCGGACCGCGCTCGCAGTACACGGTGGTGCAGGGACCATCTCACGAAAGGAAATGACCCCGGTACGTGAAAAGGCATACCGCGAAGGGCTGTTGGATGGTCTTCGTGCTGGGCAGGACGTGCTCCTTCAGGGCGGATCGGCCATCGATGCCGTGGAAGCCGCGGTGCGCCGGTTGGAGGACTGCCCGCACTTCAATGCCGGGCGGGGCTCCGTCTTCAACGCCGATGGACAGCATGAAATGGATGCGTCCGTCATGCGAGGCGATACGCTCGAAGCAGGTGCTGTGGCCTCCGTGCAGAACGTAAAGAACCCGATCACCCTCGCCCGGCGTGTCATGGAGAAGAGCCCCCACGTACTCATCAGCGGGCTGGGCGCCTTCGAGTTCGCCCATCAGGAGAAGATCACGCTGGAGGATGACCAGTACTTCTTCGACCAATTCCGCTATGACCAATGGCAACGCACCAAGGGTACCGATGTGTACCAGTTGGACCACAGCGATGATGATCGGAAATTCGGAACTGTAGGCGCGGTTGCCCTGGATCGAGAGGGCATGCTTGCTGCGGCCACGAGCACGGGCGGAATGACGAACAAGCGCTGGCAACGGATCGGTGACAGCCCATTGATAGGTGCCGGGACCTACGCCAACAATGCTTCCTGCGCGGTCAGTTGTACGGGGCATGGGGAAAGCTTCATTCGGGCTGTGGCTGCATACGATGTACATGCCTTGATGTTGTACAAGGGTCTTTCTCTGGAGGAAGCAGTTCACGAAGTGGTCCACAAGAAGTTGCCCCCGCTCGATGGCGATGGTGGATTGATCGCGGTCGATCGTGAAGGCCGGATCGTGTTGGATATGAACTGCAGCGGCATGTACCGGGGATGGACCGATGAACATGGCGAACTCCACACGGCCATCTTCAAGGATTGAACCGCCGCTCATCCGATCCTGGGACCGGTCAACGGACCGACCACCGGACTTTTGTGATCCTGCCCGTATCGGTCCTCGAATGGATTTTCTTTGCACCGAACTGAACTGCATCAAATGAAACGGAGCACCCTGTTCATACTTCTCGGCCTGGTGGCCCTGGTCGGGTTCTGGGCCATGCGCTTTTACAATGGCACGATCGGACTTGATGAGGACGTCAAGAAGCAATGGAGCAATGTGGAGAACGCCTATCAGCTTCGCGCGGACAAGACCAAGAACCTGCTCGAGATCGTCAAGGGGGCGGCCGACTTCGAGAAGGAGACGCTCACGGCAGTGGTGGAGGCCCGATCGAAAGCCACCAGCGTGAACATCGACGCGAATGACCTTTCACCGGAGAACATCCAAGCCTTCCAGCAGGCCCAGGACCAGTTCAGCGGCGCGTTGTCGCGGCTATTGGTCACCATTGAACGGTACCCTGACCTGAAGGCGGTCGCAGCGTTCCGCGATTTTCAGGCACAATACGAAGGCATGGAGAACCGGATCGGAGTGGAGCGCAGGAAGTACAATGATGTGGCGCGGAACTTCAACGCTCGCATCAAACAATTCCCTGGCAATCTGCTCGCAGGGATGTTCGGTTTTGCCGAGAAGGGCTACTTCGAAGCGAAAGAAGGAACGGACGAAGCCCCCGATATCTCCTTCAAGTGATGCTTCCAGCCATGCGGGATCG
This sequence comes from Flavobacteriales bacterium, assembly GCA_020437905.1. Classification (GTDB taxonomy): domain Bacteria; phylum Bacteroidota; class Bacteroidia; order Flavobacteriales_F; family PHOS-HE28; genus PHOS-HE28. The sequence goes on along the minus strand of JAGQVN010000008.1, from coordinate 654 downwards.
ATGAACGATCCACTGCCCACCGGTCGCTCCGAGGAGCAGCAGCACGGGCCACAATGGGGTCATGAAGCGACTGTTCCATTCGGTATAGGTCATTGCGATGACCGCCACGTGAAGAAGCAGGACCAACAGTGCCGACCGCACCGCCGGTTCAGTGCGGCGGAGGATGGCCAATACAGCGAAGGGATACACCGCGTAGTGCAACAACAGGACCATGTTGTGCGTGGCCGAGTAATACGGTCGCGTGAGCACGAAGCAATGGAACGCTTTCTGCGCGAAAAGGCGCGACCATTCATAGGGGCCGACCTCCTGAATGAGCGCCCAATGGGCCCCGATCAGGGTGCGCGGAGGCTCGTCCATGGTCGGCAGTTCCCAACGGGATATCCCGTACATCACTTCACCCCGAAGAATGGGCTCCACGACCGTCTCCATGTCCATTGGCAGGAGGAACAGGACGCACAGGAGGCCCAGCGCGGCCATCGCAATGGCACCGCCGCCGACCAACTGTTCCCTGCGCAGCAGATGAAGCAGACAGGGTGCCACGAACAGGATGCCCACTGGTCGGGCAAAGAGCACCAGGACCATCAGCATCCACGTCCACGGGTCACGTATCGAGGACTTGGGCCCGGTGCAACGCTCCAAAAGAAGAATGCCCAG
>JAGQVN010000088.1 GCA_020437905.1 Flavobacteriales bacterium | reverse complement strand
CCATGAGGTCCATCACGTAGCTGCCTCGATCAAGACCGGTCAGATCCAAGACCTCATTTCGGAACCAACTTCCGGAGAGCACCTCCTTGCCGGCGAGGTCCAACAAGCGAAATGTGCCCGATGGTCGCTGCGTACCGTTGAGGTGGACAGGGCCCGTACTCGGAACAGGATGGATACGACCCGTTGCAGGCAGCACATCACCGACCGCAGTAGTGCACTCAGGGAGCGCACTGAAGGTAACGGTGTTGTCCCCGGAATTCGGGATGCATAACAGACCGTTCACCGCGTCGTAATCCATGTCCGCAGGGTTCATGACATCGTTGGTCCATGTACCGGTAACACTGATCAGCAGATCATCGATGATCGAGATCCGGTCCGGTGACCAGCTGGCCACGTAGATAAGGCCCAGGCAATCCACGGCGATCCCGTCGATGTTGGTCAAGTTCGTATTGAGCGTACCGACCAGCGATGCGGTACTGCGGTTGTACGCTTTGACCGCAGCATTGCTTCCCCAGAAGGCGACCAGGAGCCGGTTGTTCATGGCATCGAACACGATGCCGTTCGGCGTACCGTTCGTGTTGGCTACCCAGGTGGTGAATGCATTGGCGGCCACATCCACGCGGAATATCTTTTGCGCACTGAAATCCGTCACATACAAATACTGACCATCACTGGTGATGCCGTTCGGGAAACCTGCGTTCAGCGACAAGTTGAACACTTCAGCGCCGTTCGCAAGATCGAAGCCACGAACTCCATTTCCCATGCACGCGAACAGCGTATCCCCCTGTATCTCGAGGCCATAAGGTGAAGCAGAGAGCCCCGAGAGAAAGGTGCTCGTGCTCCCCAGCGAATTGATCTGGAGTATGGCGTTGCTACCCGTATTGCTCACGAAGTAGCGATCACCGACCGGGTCATACTCCACGCTCTCCGGTCCATTGAACTGGGCTGTACAGGCTAGTTGTAGGAGCAACAGGGAAAACAGGATGGAGTTACGCATGGTCCACTACGGCTTCTTGTCCCCGCAAATTAACGCTTCCCACATGACGCGCTTGAACTGGCCGACCAAGGATTGCTGGAGACACTTCCGGAAAGAAGAATACGAGGTCCATCGTTCAAAGGATCGATCGTCCACGTTCCATCCAATTTCATGAAGCATGCGGCAGAACCTCAGGGACGGTCCCGGTGTTCATCTAATTTGAGCGTCCATTGTCACAACACGAGCTGGAAAAGGCTCCATCTGAACCGACCCCTTTCATGCAAATAAGAATGAGACCGATCCTTGTGGTCATCACCTTGCTGCTGCATACACCTTGGCTTTTGTCGCAAAAGATCATGAATACCCCGGCGGATACCAGCCAGAAAGGGGTCCTTGAGGGGCTTAAGTTCCGCAGCATCGGTCCGGCCCTCACGTCCGGGCGCATCGCCGACATCGCCTTCCATCCGGAAAAGGCCAGCACCTGGTACGTGGCCGTGGGCTCAGGCGGCGTCTGGAAAACCGAGAACGCCGGCACCACGTGGACGCCCCTCTTCGATGGACAGACCAGTTACTCGATCGGCTGCATCACCCTCGATCCGCAGAACCCCGACGTGGTGTGGGTGGGCAGCGGTGAGAACGTAGGCGGCCGGCACGTGGGCTATGGCGATGGTATCTACCGCAGCATGGATGGCGGCAGGAGCTGGAAGAACATGGGCCTGAAGAACAGCGAGCACCTCTCGAAGATCATCGTCCACCCCGGCGACCCCAACACGGTGTGGGTGGCATCGCAGGGCCCGCTGTGGAGCAAGGGCGGCGAGCGCGGCGTTTACAAGACCACCGATGGCGGCCAAACCTGGAAGCGCACTCTGGGCGATGCCGAATGGGTGGGGGCCACCGACCTGCTGATCGACCCGCGCGATCCCGACCTGCTCTACGCCGCCACCTGGCAGCGCCACCGCACCGTGGCGGGCTACATGGGCGGCGGGCCGGGCTCGGGCATCCACCGCAGCACCGATGGCGGCGAGACCTGGAGCAAGCTCAGCAGCGGGCTGCCCTCGGGTAACCTGGGCAAGATCGGCCTGGCCCTTTCACCGCAGCGGCCCGATGTGGTCTATTCGGCCATCGAAGAGGACCGCCGCAGCGGAGGTGTGTACCGCAGCAGCGACCGGGGCATGAGCTGGGCGAAGATGAGCGACGCCGTGGGCGGCGGCACCGGTCCGCACTACTACCAGGAGCTCTACGCCTGCCCGCACCAGTTCGACCGGCTGTACCTGGTGAGCAACTACACGCAGACCTCCGATGATGGCGGAAAGACCTTCCGCGGACTGAACGTGGGCACCCGCCATGTGGACGACCACGTGGTGAAGTTCCGCCCGGACGACCCCGAATATCTGATGCTCGGTTGCGACGGTGGCCTGTACGAGAGCTACGACCGCGGGGACACCTGGCGCTTCATCAGCAACCTGCCCGTGACGCAGTTCTACAAGATCGCAGTGGACGATGCCGAGCCCTTCTACCACGTGTACGGCGGCACGCAGGACAACAACACCCACGGCGGGCCATCGCGCACGGAGAACGACCACGGGATCGGAATCGCCGACTGGACCGTTGTGCTGGGGGGCGATGGCCACCAACCCGCCACCGAACCCGGTAACCCCAACATCGTGTACGCCCAATGGCAGCAGGGCAACCTGGTGCGCCACGACCGCAGCACCGGCGAGAACACCTACATCCGTCCGCAACCTGCCGAGGGCGAGCCCACCGAACGCAGCAACTGGGATTCGCCCATCGTGGTGAGCCCGAACGATCCCGCCACGCTCTACTTCGGCACCCAGCGCGTGTGGAAAAGCACCGACCGCGGTGACTCGTGGACGCCGATCAGTGGCGACCTCACCACCAACACCGAGCGCATCTGCACACCCTTCTTCGGCACCACCCATGGCTGGGACAACCCTTGGGACATCTATGCCATGAGCGACTACAGCACCATCACCTCGCTGGCCGTCTCGCCCGTGATGCAGGGGCTGATCTACGCCGGCAACGACGATGGGGTGCTGCAGGTGACCGAGGACGAAGGCCGCACGTGGCGCCGCATCGACCTGGGCCGCCTGCCCGGCCTGCCCGCCACCGCCTTCTGCAACGACCTGAAGGCCGACCTCTTCGACGCGAACACCGTGTATGCCGTGTTCGACAACCACAAGTACGGCGACTACCGTCCCTTCATCTACCGCAGCACCGACCGCGGCCGCTCGTGGACCAGCCTTTCAGCCGGACTGCCCGAACGCACGCTGCTGTGGCGCGTGGTGCAGGACCATGTGGAACCCAGGCTGCTCTTCCTGGGCGCGGAGTTCGGCGTGTTCGTGAGCTTCACCGGAGGAAGCGCGTGGCATGCTTTGAAGGGCGGGCTGCCCACGATCCCCGTGCGCGACCTGGCCGTCCAGCGCCGCGAGAACGACCTGGTGCTCGGCACCTTCGGTCGCGGCATATACATCCTGGACGACTACAGCGCCTTACGCAGCTTCCCCAGGGACACCGCCGATGTGGAAGCCCTGCTCTACGCCCCCCGCACCGCGCTCTGGTACACGCCACGCGAACCCCTGGGTGGCGGCAAAGGCTCGCAGGGCGATAGCTACTTCACCGGGGCGAACCCGGACTTCGGCGCCACCTTCACCTACTACCTGAAGGAAGCCTACGCGGGTGCGAATAAGGAACGGCAGGAGCAGGAGAAGAAGCTGAAGGAGGAAGGCGAGCCGCTCTCCTTCCCCGGCTGGGAGTCGGTGGAGGCCGAAGCACGTGCGATGGAACCGGGCGTGTGGCTGGTGATCACCGATGCGCAGGGCAACGTGATCGACCGGGTGAAGGCCAGCAACAGCGAAGGCCTGCAGCGGGTCTCCTGGGACCTTCGTGCCTCCGCGAAACGGCCACTGACCAAGGACAACAAGGACGGATCGCCGCGTGGACCCTTGGTGGCGCCTGGCACCTACAGCGCACAGCTCTTCCGCCTGCAGGACGGGGCCTTCGCGCCGATCTCCTCCAGCGTTCCTGTGCGTATGGAGCAACTCCGCAAGGGCCACCTGCCCGGTGCGACACCGGATGACGCAGTGGCCTACCAGCAGCGCATGGAGGGCCTGCGCGGGCGCCTCGATGGCCTGCAGCAGCGCCTGAAGGAAGCCACCACCCGCAGCGACACTGCCCTGCAGAGCGACCTGGTGCAGCTGCACCGCAGCGTGGAGGCAATGGACCTGGAACTGAACGGGAGCAAAGCCCGGGCCGAAGTGGGTGAAAAGAATGCTATGCCTTCCGCAGGTGACCGGCTTTGGGCGGCCAGCGGTGCGAGGTCCATCACATACGGCCCCACACCTACCCACCGCGCCAACGCCGACATCGCCGAGCGCATGCTGGGCGACCTGGAGCAGCGCATGGGCCGTCTGCTGCAAAGCCTGCCCGCACTGGAGGAGCGCTTGAAGGCCATCGGTGCTCCGGCACTGGAGTGGCGATGAGCGATACGACGCTAATGGAAGATCGTTCAGGCACCGTGCGGAACGTGCTCATCATCCTGCCGACCCTGCTTATGCCCGTGCTTCTTGAGGCGCAGGACATACAGCCCTTCCACGAGTTCAATGCCAGGCGGGTGCAGATCTCGCAGCGAGCCACTTGGGTGTTGGGTGGCTGGGCCGCAGCCAACCTGGGTGCCGGAGCTCTGGTGAGGGCAGGTGCCGAACCTGGCTCCGAGGCCTGGCACTTCGGCAACATGACCATGGGCTGGAGCGCGATCAACCTGGGCATTGCGGTGCCTGGCCTGCTGGCGTTGCACAAGGAGGCAAGCAATACACAGGATATCCCCGGCACCTTCAAAGCGCAGCGCCGTACCGAAACGCTCTACCTGATCAACACTGGTTTGGACCTTGGCTATATGGGCCTGGGACTGTGGATGCAGGAGCGCGGTCTGCGCACCACCGGTGAGGATGGCGCCCGGCTGCGCGGCTTCGGCAACGCCATCCTGGTGCAGGGCGCCTTCCTCTTCGCCTACGACCTGGTGGCCTACGTGGCGCACAGCGTGCATTGGAAAAAGAAGCGGGAAGGGCTATTCAGTAGGTTGCAGTTCAATGGAACCTCGCTGTTGTATCAATTCTGAAGCGTCGAGACCCCTGGATGCCATGGCTCAGGAATTGAAGGACCGCGGTCCATCGGATGCAGGGCGATGAACGAAGGAATGCTCAGCTTCGTTATTCTTGTACCGGTATGACGGCAGAGGTCACCCATGGGATACGTGTAAGCGTGGATGTACGCTTCGCCCCTGAGCACAGTGATGTGCGGAACGGGGACCATGTGTTCGTTTACGATATCCGCATCGCAAATAACAGCGATCGCACGGTGCAGCTACTGCGTCGCCACTGGCATATCACGGATAGTCTTGCGGAGGCTTCCGAAGTGGAAGGTCCGGGCGTGGTCGGTGAGACCCCCATTCTCGGTCCCGGCGAAGAGTTCGCCTATTCCAGCATGTGTGCCCTCGTAAGCGGATTCGGGCGCATGGAAGGGACATACTCCATGCTGGACCGCGACACCGGGCGCCGCTTCGAAGTGCGGATACCCGCCTTCGAGCTGCTGACACCCTGGTACAGCAACTGACGCGGTCAGGCGCTGGCAAGGGGATTATCTTTGCCGCCCTTCCGAACCGCTCATCACGTGCACATGTCCAACGCCATTTTCCGACCTCCTTTTCCCGAGAACGAGCCCATCCTGAGCTATGCCCCAGGAACCAAGGAACGGGATGAGGTGATCGATGAACTGGAGCATCGGCTGAAGACCCCCAAGGATGCCCCGATGTGGATCGGCGGAGAACGCATCAGTACCAAGGACACCCGTCCGATGTGCCCGCCACATGATCACGGACATGTGCTGGGCATGGCCCATTTCGGGACCGCCGAGCATGTGAAGCAGGCGATCGCTGCCGCCCTGAAAGCAAAGCCCGCCTGGGAGGACATGGCCTGGCAGGACCGCGCAGCCATATTTCTGAAAGCAGCCGATCTGATCAGCGGTCCTTATCGCGCTTCGATCAATGCAGCCACCATGCTTGCCCAGAGCAAGAACGTGTTCCAAGCGGAGATCGATGCCGCGTGCGAATTCGCCGATTTCCTGCGGTTCAATGCCACCTACCTGACACAGATCTATGCGGACCAACCCATGCACAGCCCGGCCCCGACCTGGAACAGGGTGGAGTACCGCGCTTTGGAAGGCTTCGTATTTGCCCTGACCCCGTTCAACTTCACGAGCATATGCGGGAACCTGAGCGCCGCACCTGCACTGATGGGGAACGTGACCGTTTGGAAACCGGCCGACAGCCAGGTATACAGTGCGCAGGTGATCATGGAGGTGTTCCACAAGGCGGGCCTGCCGGATGGTGTGATCAACCTGATCCATGTGGATGGACCCACTGCCGGGGAAGTGATCTTCTCTCATCCTGAGTTCGCAGGGCTGCACTTCACGGGCAGCACCAAGGTGTTCCGTCACCTGTGGAAGGAGATCGCCGTCAATCTGGAGACATACAGGAGCTATCCACGCATCGTAGGTGAGACGGGAGGAAAGGACTTCGTGATCGCGCATGAGAGCGCCGACCCCTTGGAAGTGGCCACCGCGCTGAGCCGGGGCGCATTCGAATTCCAGGGGCAGAAGTGCAGTGCGGCTTCACGTGCGTACATCCCGGATAACCTTTGGCCGGAGGTGAAGAAAGAGCTGCTGGCCGATGTGAACAGCTTCACCATGGGAGATCCCAGGGACTTTTCACACTTCATCAATGCGGTTATCGACGAAAGGGCCTTTGACAAGATCGCCGGGTACATCGATCATTTGCATGAAAGCGGTGCAGAGGTGATCGCCGGAGGGAAATACGATAAGAGCAAGGGCTATTTCATCGAGCCCACGATCGCCGTGGTCAATGATCCCAAGGCCCGAACCATGTGCGAGGAGATCTTCGGCCCCGTGCTCACGGTGTATGTCTACAAGGCCGCTGAATGGGTATCTACCCTTGACCTGCTCGATGGTACGAGTGAATATGCCCTGACCGGTGCTGTGTTCGCGAGAACGCGTGAGGCGATCGTGACGGCCACGAGGAAGTTGAGGAACGCTGCCGGTAATTTCTACATCAACGACAAACCCACTGGCGCGGTCGTGGGCCAACAACCTTTCGGAGGCGCTCGAGGAAGCGGCACCAATGACAAGGCCGGAAGCTATTTGAACCTGCTGCGCTGGGTGAACGCACGCACGATCAAAGAGAATTTCGTGCCTCCCACCGATCACCGGTATCCCTTCATGGGATAGATCGACCTGGCGATCTGCACAAGGGATCGTGAACTTGTCGCGTTCCTTCGGGAAGGTGGCCGTGTTCAGGCCACCGAACTTTGGCTGACCATGCGACGCGTGCTGCAAAGGATACCTTCCAGGCTCAGGAACCGATACGGACTGGCCGCCTTTCTCTTGTTCGCATGGATCGTGGTGTTCGACGAGTATGATCTTTGGGCCACGCTCAAGCTGCGCAGACAACTGGCCAAGATGCGTACAGAGAAGGTGTGGTACCAGGAGCAGATCGAGCAAACGCGTGAGCAGCTCCATGAGCTGACAAGCAACAAGGACCTGCTCGAAAAATTTGCAAGGGAACGCTACCTCATGAAGCGCGACAACGAAGAGATCTTCGTGTTGGTAACCGAAAGCGACCGCCCGGTCATAGCGTCAGGCAAAGGGAAGTAGTGAGCCCGAGGTTCGTGCCTTTGGGTTGCTCGTCGGCGTCCAAAAAGCCTTGATCTGGATCGCTGAACAAGCGTGCCTCGAAGCGCCAGATCAGGTCCCTGGTCAGTTCCCGGTCCACCCCAAGGCTGCCCCCGAGCAGTACATCGCGGTCCAGGATGATCCTTCCGTCGTCCAGGAAGTACTCCATGCGCCCAACGACCCACCAATTCCTTAAGAACCGTTCACGATAGATCGCGGCAAGGGTCAACCAACCATCGACTGCACCATCCGGGTCCGAGCTTTGCTGGATACCAACGTCCACTGCCATGGTTGCGGAACGCTGCTCATCCCCGTAGGTCGCATAGAGGTCGCTGAAAGCCCGATAGAGCCCCACACTGTCGGGGACATCGGAACCGAAGAAGGTGCTCCAGTTGACGGTGAGCCGATCATCCGGTTCGAATAGGACCTGGGTACCGAACGCCGGGGTCGTATTGCCCGCCTGACGCTGTATCCGCTGCCAACCGTTCAGCACAAGGACGCTGATGGACCACTTATCACTGGGTCCGTAGTTGAGCTTCAGGCCGGCCTCATAATAGGCTGAACCCTCGGCCATCAGGCTTCGCGTCAGGGTGGGGTTCTCCGCCCCGATGGCACTTTCCGCCCCGATGTGGCTCGGAAATATCCCGGCATCGAGCCAGAGTTCCCGGCTTCGGCTCAGCTTGTATCCGATGCTTGCTTCATGGACGTGCCGAAGTGCAGGTGCTTCGTTCACCATGTTATACTGCACATAGGTCCCGGCCATCAGACCAATGGTCCCACGGACGCGCTGACCGGAATACGCAGCCTGCACCAGGCCCAGGTTCACATTGAACTCGCTGGTACGAACATGATTGTAGAGAAAAGGAGGCCGTTCACCTGATCCGGGGCCATCCACATCGTAGGCGAAATAGGGCTCCAGATATGCCGACCATTCCACCGTCCGCGTGCTGTCCTGGGGCCGGGCGACCAGTCCGATAACCAACCCAAGGCCGCAAAGGGCAACACGTCCGGACACGGGTCAGTGATGGTGCCCTCCTGGACCGTGCACATGGCCATGGTCCAATTCCTCCGGGGTGGCCTCTCGCACTTCCGTGATCTCCACATCGAAGTTCAAAGTGACCCCTGCCAGGGGATGGTTGCCATCGAGCAGCACCTTCTCATCCTTCACCTCCTTCACCGTGAAGACCCCATGCTCTCCGGCTTGGAACTGCATGCCCTCCTCTACCTTCTGGCCACCGAACTTGTCCAAAGGAACCTGCTGAAGCAACTGCATGTTGAATGTACCATAACCCTTCTCGGGAGGAACCACGGCCTTGAACTTGTCCCCTTCCGCCTTGCCTTCCATCTCCTCCTCCAAGCCGGGCACGATCATGCCGGCGCCATGCAGGTAGGCGAACGGTTCCTTTCCATGTGAAGTGTCAAGCAGTTGACCATCCTCATTGGAGAGGGCGTAATGGAAACTGACGACCGATTCTTTCTTGATCTGCATGATGTTCGCGCTATGGTGGCCAAAAATAAGGTCCACGCGATCAGCGCTCTGATAAGTTCCGGTCTTCGATCAGCAGATCGGATGTTCCGTACCGGCAGCCGCGATCAGCACATGCCGTTCCGATGCAGATCGCGTTCATTCACTGCCACAGACGCCGTTCCATAGCTTCGTCCCGTCCATACCAGGAAAGCCTATGTTCTCCAAAGCATGTGAATACGGTATGCGGGCGATGGTGCACATCGCTACGCATGGAGCTGGAGACCAGTTCGTGGGGGTGCGCGAAGTGGCGGAAGCGGTGGATGCGCCGGAAGCGTTCACCGCCAAGATCCTTCAGAAGCTTAGTCGAAGTGGACTGCTCAATTCGGTCAAGGGTCCGGGTGGAGGGTTCTCGATCTCCCAGGAAGCGATCCGGAAGGTCCATTTGATCGATATCGTGGAGGTGATCGACGGTAAGCAGGCATTCGAAGGTTGCGTGCTCGGATTGCCGAATTGCGGCGATGAGAACCCTTGTCCCTTGCATGACCAATACGTCACCGTCCGAACCGGACTGCGAAGCATGCTGAGCAAGACCTCCCTAAAGGATATGGTCAGCGGCATTCGCTCGGGAGAAACGCATCTGAGGGTCCCGCTCAAGTATGCCCTTTCCCCTGGCACAGGAACTGTCACGCTTCACCACACAACAAAGGCGCCCTTAGGACGCCTCTGCTGACTTTCACCATTCCAGATCCACCAAAGACGGAACAGTGTATTACACTCAACTTTCCGACGGAGGAAGAAGGACCTTGTCGATCACGACCACCAATCCGTTCGATGCGGGAACCGACCCCAATACCTTCGCGTCATTGATCATCACCGTGCCGTCCTCCGACACGCTGAACTTCACGTTATCGCCATTGGCCATTCCTATGGAACGCCCATCGCTCATGCTTTCCGGCTTCATCACCCCCAGTGCGACATGGTATTCAAGGATGTCCTGAAGGGTCATTTTATTCTCCGGCTTGAGCAATTCGTCCAATGTCCCTTCTGGCAGAGCTGCGAATGCTGCATCCGTGGGCGCATAGACCGTGAACGGTCCCGCATTCGCTAAGACATCCTCGTATTTCACGTGCTGCACCGCCGCGACGAGCGTCTTATGGTCCGGAGAACCGATCGCTATGCGGACCACATCCTTTGCGGACGTCTCATCCACCACCGAAGCTTGTCCACCGCCCAAGGCTTCCTCAACTGCCGTCGACGCTTCTTCCGGGGGAGCAGCACCGCAGGCAGTAAAGAGAGGGAGGATCAATAGCGGGCTGAGCCGAATCAAAAAGTGCGCGTTGTTCATGGTCGGTATCTTGGGATTCAGCGGACAAGATCATCCGATAAAGCTACCCGTGAAATGATGATCGTCAGGAATTGATGAAGCCCTTTTGCGAAGGGTCCATCATAAGCGTACAGAGGCCCCAAGTACGAGCATGGCCAGCGCGATCATGGTGATCAGAAGGATATGGACCGCCATCCACGGGAGCCTTTCCTTGTTCAAGTTGGGAATGATGAAGAGACGGGCGTGGGCGCCGATAACGAAGGTCGCCAACAGGAGGATCAGCTTCCACGCTATGGCCGTGCGCAAGGGGTCGCTCATGTCCAAGGCCGGCAGGATGCCTGGCACATAGCTGTTCGCCAACCAAAGGCCGGTGACAACCTGGAGCACGAGCGCCGGAACACCGATCTTCTCATAACTTTCTTCGAAGGCTCGGATCATCTCCGGATCGCCCGATCGCATGGCGCTCGGCACCACCGTGAGCAACAGGATCAGATGCCCACCGACCCAGACCGAAGCGCCGAGCAAATGAAGGACCAACAAGCTGAACATGGAATACACGGGTTCATCAAAGGTCCTTGCGCTGAAAGGTGCGGAACGAAAGCAACGTCGGGACAAGGAACCAGATGAGCATGACCCCGAAGGCCACTGCCATACCTCCTGCGGAACCGAAGAACTCCTTGTAGACCGCTCCACTGTAGCCCATCATCGCAGCCAGATCGATCTGGAGCATGACCAGGATGCGGCCCATGTCGATGGGGTTCAAAGCCGCGAGCGGGACGATGAACGGTTCGATCGGGTAATCGTTCAACGCGAACATCAGGCTCATAAGCAATGCATCATAAGCCAGCACGAACAGGAACCAGACCATGAGCCCTACACCGACACCTCGTGCCTTTTCCCGGTGCTTCAGGGCGATCAGCACACCTAATGCAGTGAAGACGAGGACCAGTCCCGAGCCAGAGATCGAAAGCATCACAGCCGCCATGCCCGGGTCATTGACCAGGAGCGGCAAGCCGAGACCGAATCCTTGCGCGACCAGCAGAGCCACGCACAAGGCACCGATCTGACCGGCCAGGATCGACCTGCGGGCCATGGGCTGGACGGCCAACAGTTGGGTGAACTCCAACGAATCATAGCTGTACACGATCGTAAAGACCAACGCGATCAGTGGTACCAATGCCATGACCACCTGGACCAGACTGAGCAAAGCCTTGGACGGATCATCCTCGACCATGAACAAGCCCTGGGCCACCAGCAACATGAGCAAGGCATAGCCCAACACGAACCGGTTCCTGGCGAGGTCGATGAGCGTGTATTTAAAGACCTTCGTCATTCAACCAACGGCACTTTCCGTTTCATGGACCTCCAACATCGCAGGCAGGGCCTTGGCCAATCGGGACTGTCCCGTCCTCTCAAGTATCTCTTTGATGGGTAGCAGGAAACGCAGCCTGCCATCCTCGAGATAAGCCACGCGGTCGGCCAGGGACTCCACTTCCTCCATCAAATGGGAGGTGATCAACACGGTACCGCCATTGTCACGCACTTCAGCAGCCCTGGCCAGGACCTTTCCTGCTGATATGGGATCCAGCCCTGCTGTTGGCTCATCCATCACCAGGACCTCGGGTCCCGACCGGAATGCCAGGACCGCACTGACCTTCTGCCTGGTACCACCGCTCAAGTCGCTCAAGCGCTTCTCCAGTTGACCGTCAAGTCCTAAGCTCGTGATGAGTTCATCCTTGGTCGTGACCTTATCCAGGCCGCGGATATCCCGCATCATATCCAACAGCTGTCCGATGGTCAGTGCCGCCGGGAACTGGGAGATCTGGGGCATGTAACCGATCGTCCGACGATAGGCGGGATCCGTACCGATCACCGACCCGTTGACGGCTATTGACCCTTCGGAGGGGCGCACAAGACCAAGCAGGCATTTGATCAATGTGGTCTTGCCCGAACCGTTGGGTCCAATGACCATGATCACTTCGCCTTGCTGGAACGAGGCCGTGACCCCCTTGAGCGCCCAGAGCTTGCCATAGCGTTTACCCACCGAAGTGAATGCGATCCGTGCCTCAACCATCGTACCCTGTATTGCTCGGTCCGACGCTACCACGAGCCGGCCCGGACACCGATGTACGCCGGTCACCCACCCAATCCTGGGGTCTGATCCTTGGTCGGTCGTCCTTCATCGCTTCTGGGGTCAAGGTCGGCAGAAGCCTTTCCGCCCTGTCCAAAAGGGCAACGATCAAACTTCTGGAGAAGATCATGGCATAAGGGACCCGTTCCACCAGCAGCGAAAAGAATCCGAGCGGTCGGAACGGTGTGTCCCCGACCTGGTCACGGTCGATATCGTAACCGGAATAGCGATCCCAATAATTGCCTTGAAGCACGTTGTCGGTGAGATTACCATTGGTGCTCAGGTCGAACGTATTGCCCAGGAAAGCATTGTCCCGGAACTGGGAGTACAGCGCATTGGCGAATAGCCTCAGCGCCCAGCCATTGTATCGGAACTCGTTGCGTTCCACCGACACCCGATTGCAACCATCCACCATCAGCCCGGTCGTATTGTCCTCGAACAGATTCTCCGTGATGACCACATCATTGATCTCCTTCAAAAGCAGCCCATATGCACTGGCACCCCGATTGGCGACGAAATGGTTCCGGCTCATCTCGATGTGATGGGAGTACATCACCGCAACACCGGCACCATTATCCTGGAAGTGGTTGTTCATGTACTCATTCCTATGACTGAACATGAAGTGCAGGCCATATCGGATGTGCCCGATGCTCGTGTTGTGATGGATCTTGGAATCGGTGACGAATTCGAAATAGATCCCATCGCGGT
>JAGQVN010000087.1 GCA_020437905.1 Flavobacteriales bacterium | reverse complement strand
CATGTTCACGGAATGGGAATGGATCAACGACACCAGTGACCACACCCATACCGCCGACCAGGTCGGTCGGTTCACCTGCCGCAGCCAGCGCAGCAGAGGAGCGGCGGATGGGAGTGTGGCAAGGGCTCGATGCTGTTATCACCTGCCATGAACAAGTTGCTTCTTTTCGCATTGCTTGCTCTGCCTGCACTAGGCGTACGTGCTCAGATAACTATCGACCGTGCAATCCTTCTGGAAGGGACCGATCCATCCGACAGGCAGATCGAAGGGATCCCCGATCCGACGCAATGGGATGATGCATTGAACTCCCGAACTGCCGGCCTGCAACTGATGCGCTATGGCATGAACACTGGGTCTGCCAACAGCTGGGTGGTCGACCTGCCTCCCCCCCTTCCGGATACCCTTCCGCCAGGTTCCGAGATCCTGGTACGGGTAAGTGCTGCGAACACGGGTGCAGTGGACCTGACCCTGAACGGCATCGGCCCCTTCGCGGTCGTAGGCCGCATGGCGCGACCACTTGACTCGGCCGAGGTCCAAGCCGGGGCGATCGTGCGCCTGCTGTTCGATGGAGAGGCGTTCCAATGGCATGGTCCCTTGTCATTCGCAGGTCGTGATTGTCCTGCGGGGACCGTTCCGGTGAACGAGCGTTATTGTATCGAATCCACCATCCGTGATACCGCACATTTCGCCCCCGCTGCCATTACATGCGGTGACCTGGGAGGTCGGCTGTGCAGCTGGGGAGAGTGGTATCGGGCCTGTACCCTGGCCGGTAACCTGGGCATCACGGACATGGTGGGCCAATGGGAGTGGACGAACAACACGGCCAATGGCGACATGCTTGCCCGGGTCGTCGGCTTTGCCAGTTGCACGCAAGCCAACACCAGCCAGATCGAGGGATTCATCCCTCGCAACTACCGCTGCTGCTTCGATCGGAAGGAGGCAACGCCCTAAGCCAGGGCGCTGTCGTAGATCTCCTTCATCCGCTTGTTCCGGACGCGGATATCGAACTTCTCCCGGACCACCTCCAAGGAGGCCGCAGCCATCCGTGCAAGGAGGTTCCGATCATCCATCAGTTGGCCCATGCGCTCCGCGATCTCGGCCGCGATCTCATCGCTTTCCCTTCCGTCCACCTCCAGCAACCAACCGTTGCGTTCGTGCTCCACGATCTCAGGGATCGAGCTGACATTGGAACTGATGACCGGAAGCTGGGCCCCCATGGCCTCCAGGACCGTGTTGTTGAACGGATCGCTGAACGTGGTACTGACGAACAGGTCCGCCTTGCGCATGAGCTGCAAGACCTTCCAGTGGGGTATGCCGCGATGGACGGAGATCCGGTCGTCCTCCGCCACCATCCGTTCGGCCATGTCGATCGTCGCCTGTTCCGGGAAGATGCCCCAATCGACCTCCATGGTGCTTACGATCCATAGCCTCAGCTCCTTCCTGTCCAGGCGCCTGAATGCTTTCAACAGCTCCACTCCACCCTTGCGATAGAACCCGTTGCCGGCGAACAGGACGGTGAATGTGCCCGGATCCTTTTCCGCGGGACGATACTGTTCCACCGCGCGATACACCACCGCCATCTTGCGCTCGTCCACTCCCGCCTTGATGAGGGCCTCACGGTTCATATCGAAGGTGTTCCGGCTCGTGAACAGCAGCCATTTGCAATCATCGCTCGCCAACCGCCTCAAGCCCCATCGGAACAACGGGTGGGTCTCAGGCATCGGTCGGTACCTGGGCAGGTAGCTTTCCACCTCGATGACCCAGGGTCTGCGGTTCACCACCACGCTGTTGTACGTGTGGAAGATGTCCGCTGGCTTTGTCGGCAGGAAGTACTTCGTGTGCGCGAGGAACTGGTTCCTGACCTTCAGCATATGCCAGGGCATGTCGACCATCCGGGAATAGCGATAACCGTCCGGTGGATTATTGAAGGCGTAATGCTGCCAGTACCTGGTCTTGTTGGATATCCCGACAATGCGCATGGAACGGCCGCGAAGATAGCCCGGTGCTGCCGCTCCGATCAGCGTGCCTCCTGCGGCAGTCGCCTGAACCATGCATGGAACTCCCGCAAACCTTCCGAAAGCGGAGTGGAGGGAGAGAACCCCAAATGATCACCGGCTTTGCTCACATCGGCATAGGTCTGCGGCACATCACCTGGCTGCTCCGGCCGACGATCGATGATGGCCTCGATGCCCAGTTCGTCCTCAATGGCCCTGATCAAGCCGCTGAGGGTGACCGTGGCCGAATTGCCCAGGTTGTAGATCTCGAACGCGCCGCCCTTGTCCCTGTCCATGGCCGCACGAACGCCGCTGATGATATCGTCCACGAACGTGTAGTCGCGGCGGGTGCTGCCATCACCGAACTGGGGGATCGGCTGACCCGCCTGGATCTGACGAAAGAACTTGTGGATGGCAAGGTCGGGCCTTTGACGCGGACCGTATACGGTGAAGAAACGAAGGACCGTGACCTTCATGCCATGGAGACGTGCATAGACCTGCGCGAACTGCTCCGCCGCGATCTTGGTGGCTGCGTACGGGCTGATCGGTACCAGACCGATGTCCCGTTCCTTCCACGGCACGTTCGGATCCTCGCCATAGACACTGCTGGATGAGGCCAGGATGAAATGAGGGACCTTGAGCTCCCTGGCCAGCTCAAGCAGTTTCAATGTGCCGGTCACGTTCACACGGTGGTAGGCCAGCGGGTCCAAAATGCTGGGTCGCACACCGGCCTTGGCCGCCATATGGACGATCACATCAGGCACCGCGCCATCGCTCCCCTGGAGCACTTCCTTCAGTCCCTGGTCCAACAGGTCCGCTTCCAACAGGCGCACGTCCTTCGAACCGCTGACCTGTTCCAGATTACTTTCCTTGATGGATCGGTCGTAGAACGGGTCGAAATTGTCCAGCACCGTGACCTCATGCCCTCCTTCATTGATGAGGCGATCGACCAAATGACTGCCAATGAAGCCAGCTCCTCCCGTGACCCAGACCCTGCGCGGCATCTTCCCCTTTCGAAGTCCGCAAAGCTAAGCGTTGACCTTCAGCTGCAACGGGCATTTACCTTCGCCTGCCATGCGCCCACGGGCACCTGTCCTTCTCATCGCTCACACGTTCCCCCCGTATCGCGGCATCGGCGGAAGGCGCTGGGCGAAGTTCGCCAAGGCCATGGCCCGCAAAGGTCATCCGGTCCATGTGATCCATAGCGAGGGCCCTGAGGAATTGAAGGGTTCGTTGTGGACCACGGATATCGAACAGGAGGGGATCCACCTGCATCTGCTACCCCAGCGCTACCCGACCGTCCTGTTCAAGCGGCCGCTGAATTCACTTTGGGAGAAGATCGCCTACCGT
>JAGQVN010000086.1 GCA_020437905.1 Flavobacteriales bacterium | reverse complement strand
CGTGATGATCGCAACGCGGAACCCGTCGAAAGTATCCGAATGGTTGGAAAAGAGCGATGGCGGTGAGGTGGGAACCCACAAGGAAGTGGGCGCCTGGGCGGACATCCTGGTCCTTGCCAGCAAAGGTTCGGCCGCCGAAGCCGCCATCCGCCTATGCGATGCGCAGGACCTGGCCGGAAAGACCGTGATCGATGCCACCAACCCCATCGCCGACCTGCCCCCGGAGAACGGCGTATTGCGATTCTTCACGGACCTGAACAAAAGCTTGATGGAAAAGCTCCAGGAGGTGAACCCCAAGGCCCACTTCGTCAAGGCGTTCAACAGCGTCGGCAACGCCTACATGGTGGATCCCGATTTCGGTGGTGTGCGACCGACCATGTTCATCTGCGGCAACGATGCGAAGGCCAAGGTCGAGGTGACCGGCATTCTGGACGAGTTCGGCTGGGATGCGGAGGACATGGGCGGTGCCGAAGGTGCCCGTGCCATCGAGCCGCTTTGCATGCTCTGGTGCATCCCGGGTTTCCAACGGAACCAATGGAACCACGCCTTCAAGCTGCTGAAGCATTGACCCTGACCGGGCCCCGAGCTACCAAAGACCGACCATGGGTACGCCGAAAGTGATCTTCTTTGGCCGTAATCCGGCCTTGATGACGATCGTGGACCAACAACTGCGTTCCGCAGGTATCCGGGCGCAGGGATTCATGCAGGAGGAACAGGTGATGGATGCCATCGAGCGCGGAGAGGCCAGAATGATCGTGCTGGGTGGTGGTGTGGAGGACGGACCCCGAGAGCGCATCAAGGGTCATTGCTCCAAGCACGGCATCCTTGTGCTGGAGCATAGCGGTGGACCCCAACACCTGCCCCAGGACATCGAACGCGCGTTGGGCTGATCAAGCGTCCGATCACTCCTCGGGCAAAGCCTCCAGCTGTTTCAGTACCCGCTCCGCCTCAGCCTGCTTCAGATCGCTGGCCTTACGGTCCCGCGTGGACAACGCATGTGCTTCCGCCAGCAAAGAACGGTAGCGTTCCTCCAGTTGTTGTCGCCTGCTTTTTCTTTTAAAGAGCCCAAGCATGGTCCTGCTTTGGAAGGCAACGCCGAGGACAGTGCAATGTTCAATGCGTCGATGCACACTTCCGGCGAAAACGGCCCGTTATCTTAGCCGACCTTCATGAGGGCCCTGTCCTTCCTGTGCTTCCTGTGCCTGTCATCCCTGTCCATCGGTCAGGGTGTGGCCACGTTGCGGGGTTCGGTGAGCGATCCCGATGGACTGCCATTGGCATTTGCGAGCGTGCTGGTCCGCGGCACCGATCTGGGTACGGCCACCGATGAGAACGGACGCTTCCGACTGGAGATCCCCGCCGATACGGCCATCACGATCCTCTTCAGCTTCACCGGCATGGTGCCCCGTGAGGTCGTCATGGAGCTGCGTTCGGGTGAGGAAAAGCGGTATAATGTGAAGCTTGGCTTGCGCACGCTGGGCGAAGTGGAGGTCGAAACGCGGCGCACACGGGACCCGGGCATCGAAGTGCTTGATGCCAAGCTCACCCGGTTCGTGCCCACGCCACTGGGTGGCGTGGAATCGTTGCTAAGCGGTCAGATCGGTGTGGTGATGCGCAATGAACTGAGCTCGGGATACAGCGTGCGGGGTGGCAACTTCGACGAGAACCTGGTGTACGTGAACGACATCGAGGTGTACCGCCCGTTTCTGGTCAGGGCCGGACAGCAGGAGGGGCTCAGCTTCCCGAACCCGGACATGATCGAGCGGATCAATTTCAGTGCCGGTGGATTCGAAGCTCGGTATGGCGATAAGATGAGCAGTGTGCTCGACATCACCTATCGACGGCCGAAGGAATTCGGCGGTTCCGCCATGATCAGCCTGCTGGGCGGTTCCATCAGCCTGGAGAACACCATGCTGAACAAGCGGCTCCGGCAGATCACGGGGTTCCGATACCGCACGAACTCCTACCTGCTTCGTGGCCTTGACACCCAGGGAGAATATGATCCGAAGTACATCGACCTGCAGAGCTATTGGACCTTCGACCTGAGCGACAAGGTGGAGCTTGGTTTCCTGGGCCTCTATTCCAGCAACGTGTATGGGCTAACCCCCCAGACGCGCGAAACGGAGCTTGGGAATTTCAACGAAGCATTGCGCTTCACCGTGTTCTTCGAAGGCCAGGAACGCACCTTCTTCGACACCTGGTTCGGGGCCTTCAACCTGAACTGGCAGGCAGGAAAGGACCTGCTGCTCAAATTCCAAGCCTCGGCGTACAGTACGCGAGAAAGCGAGCATTTTACCATTCTGGGCCAATACTTCCTGGACGAACTGGACAGGGACCTGGGAAGCGATCAGTTCGGTGAGGTCGTGCGCAACCTGGGTGTGGGATCTTTTCTGGACCACGCCCGGAACGATCTTGACGCCCGGGTGATCACCGTGGCGCACAAGGGCTTCAAGCAACTGCGCGGCAGCTATCTGCAGTGGGGCGTGGATGCCCGGACGGAGGCCATCCAGGACCGTCTGAACGAATGGACCTTGATCGATTCCGCAGGGTACAGCGTACCTCAAAGCACCGGCGAGGACCTGGAGCTGAACTACGCGTTGCGCAGCCAACTTTTCCTGGAAAGTGTGCGCGCCTCGGCTTACATCCAGAACGAATGGAAGTGGCGCACCGGGACCGAGCGCCATTGGGGACTGAACGTGGGAGCCCGTGCACAACACTGGTCGTACAATGGTCAGACCGTGATCAGTCCACGTTTGCGTGTGAACTATCACCCCGGATGG
>JAGQVN010000085.1 GCA_020437905.1 Flavobacteriales bacterium | reverse complement strand
CGGCCGCCAGGTCGCTGTTCATGGCTGGAAATCCGGGCCCGCTCTTCAGCCAGAGCGGAGTGCCTGCAGCATCCACCATGGCCACATAGAAACGTTCTCCTGGACCCAGGGACAAATTGCCAATGTTGCCGCCGATGACGGCAGGTCCCATGAAGGCCGCGTTGCCTGCTTCGGTGACGGCCAGCGCATCCACACCACCGAGGGCGGTCGGTTCAAAGCGGGTGGCCCATTGCTCCGCACCCTGCGGATCGATGCGCGCCAGCACGCACAGGTTGGGGTTGGCATTGCTGTTCACCGCCGTGGCGCCCGCGAACTGGAAGGTGCCCTGGCTCGCCTGGATGCCGAGGTACAGGCCGCCGACATCGTCCAGGCCCACATCACGGACCTCCTCCAGGATGTTGTTCGTGCCATCGCTGATAAAGCCCCACAGCGGAATACCGGCGGTATCCAGCACGTACACCACCGATTGGTCATCGGGGACGCCGTTGCCGGGAAGGGTGAGCCCAGCCAGCGTGGGCGAGGCCGCCGTGGCATCGAAGCCGGAGAAGGCCACCCGCCCACCCCGCGCCGACACCGCGCCATGATCGTCCCCACCTTCGATGAAGGCCGGACTTCCACCCGAGTCGTGCGACCAGTCCACGGCCAAGAGCGTGTCGGTCCGTTGCACCGTGGTGCCGAAGCTCATGTACACCTCGTTCCGGACCGCGTCGATGTTCACGAACGACGGAAAGGAGGCCGCGCTCCGGAAGCTCCCATCGGGACCCAGCCGGATCACCTGGTAGGGGCTGGTGCCTGTATAGGTGGAATCCGCGGTGATGGTGATCGCGGCCGATGCCAGCACGGAAACGTACACCGCGCCGGTGCCATCCACCGCGATGTCATGGAACGCGTCGTTGGAGATGGTCCCCAGCGTGGCAGACCAAAGCACGTTCCCCTGCGGGTCGATCTTGGTGACCGCCACTTCGCGCGCACCACCCAGAACGGGAAGGACAAAGCCATCCACCTCAACGACACCTTCGAAGGAGAAGGCCAGGAAGCTGTTGCCATCGGCATCGACGGCGATCCCCTTATTACCGCTGATGGTAGCTGGTGCATCCGGATGAACAAGCCAGTCGTAGCGCTGGCCCTGTCCCACGAACGGACAGAGTATCAGCGCAGCGATCAAGGAACGGGAGAATACCGGGATCAAGGTTCGCGATCGGGTTTGGTGGGTCGTATTGGTCGATGGACAAGGTACCGACCCACTACATAACCGCTAAACGAACAGGTCGCCTAAATGCCACGACGAACTCCAGGCTGCTAGCTTTGGCTGGTCCTCTGGATGGACACGATCCAGCAGGCGTATCTACCAGTACCGCCTCATGCGCATCAACGGACACGGACATATCCTGCCGGAGCCTTCACAGATCCCCCGCTTCATGCGGGAGAAGAAGCTGTTCTGGATCGATGACGACAAAAAGATCATGCGGCAGGGCGACTGGTCCAGGCCCGTCACCCACCCCAGCTTCTTCCTGAAGGAGAAGTTGGCCTGGATGGAAAGGCACCGGATCGACCATGGGGTCATGCTCTGCCTTTCGCAGCTGTATTGCAATGGCTGGGAGGAGCAGGATTGCGGGGATGCCATCCGTTTCCAGAACGACTTCAACGCCTCCATCCAGCGGGACCATCCGGACAAATTCACCTGCGGCTTCGTGGTGCAGCCCTTGTACATGGACCAGGCCCTGAAGGAGATCGAACGCTGCGTGAACGAGCTGAGCCTGAAACTGCTGTGCCTGCCCACGCACTTCCTGAACGCCGAAGGGGAATGGCTGTCCGTCGCCGAACCCGACGTGGACCCCATCTATGAGCTGGCCGACCGGCACCACCTGGCCGTGGAGATCCACCCCTACGACGGGGAGAAGATGATCGCCCTGAAGGACAAGTACTGGCGCTTCCACTTGGTGTGGATGATGGCGCAATGTGCCGACACGATCCACCTATACACCTTGCGGAACCTGCCGAACGTGTACCCGAATCTCCGCACCAGCTTTGCGCATGGGGGCATGTTGGGCATCGCCAACTACGGGCGCAGGATCCAGGGATTCGATGGCCGTCCCGACATCTTCAAAGGCCTGCACGACCCGCGGAAGACGCTGGGGCACAAGAACATGTACTTCGATACGCTGGTCCACGATTCCTACACGTTGGAACTGCTGAAGCGGCGAGTGGGCGCCAGCCAGATCCTGCTGGCCCTGGACGACCCCTACCCCTTGGGGGAGATGGAAGGGGTCGGCACCTCCTATCCCGGACGGGTCGTGGACTTTGCCGTGGAGACCGGGATCCTCACCGAGCAGGAAGGGAAAGACATCTGGCACAAGAACGTGCTGGACTGGCTGGGCATCCAGTTGGAAGCGCCGTGACCTGGAAGAAGGCGTTGGAAGGTTGTTACTCCTTCACCGCCTTCACGAAAAAGGCCCCGGCATCGGGTTCCTGCAACAACTGGCCGCTTCGGTGGGTGTAGCCCACGTGCAGCAAGCGTTCCACCCGGAGGCCGCATTCGGCCAGCAAGTCTCGTAACTCGGGCTCCTCGAAGTAGTGCAGGAAGGCGGTCTCCTTGCCGCCGGTACGCTGGTAGAATACGTCGCCCCGCTCGTAACCCTGGTCGCCCAGGCTCAGGCGCTCGTAGGCCTTCAAGGCGCTGGGGCCCCATTCGTACCGGTCGTTCAGGTTGAAGACGTCGAACAGCAACAGGCCGCCGGGCTTCAGGCTCCGGTGCACCTTGCGCAGCCACTGCTTCCGCAGACCGCTATGGGGCACGTGCCCGAAGGCGT
>JAGQVN010000084.1 GCA_020437905.1 Flavobacteriales bacterium | reverse complement strand
CCAGCGGTCGGAGAGATCAGGCTTGGCTCGTTCCTGGGGGCGGCCACTGGTCCCGATGATGCTGGCGGGTGGCTGGGCACCAACTCGGAGCACCCCCTCCACCTATATACCAACGATGGATTACCGCAGGTCACCCTCAATACCTCAGGGAACCTTGGCATCGGCACCATGGTACCGGATGCTCGGCTTCACGTGGCCGGGGGGTTCAAGCTGGAGGACGGGACCCAGGCGGACAAGCGCATCCTGACGAGCGATGCCGATGGGAATGCCAGTTGGCAACGACTGAACGCTGAAAGCCTCTTCGGAAATGGCAGCGTACCTGCGCCCGACCTGTCCTGCATGGGCGAGGAAGCAACTGTAAGCATTGGGAGTGAGCCCAGCGCAGTGGTGGTCTCGAATGATCATGCCTTTGCGCTGACCGGCCTGTATTCTTCAACTGGTGAACTTACCGTGATCGACTTAGGCAACCCTGCCGTGCCCATTGACCTAGGTTCGATGTACTTCGGTTTTGATCGTCGTCCTTATGCCTTGGCTGTTTCGGGGAACTATGTGTACGTGACCGGTTCATTTGGCCCTGCCCCTTCCATCGGGTTCTTCTTGACGATCGACATCAGCAACCCATCCACTCCGACCTTTGTGAGCGGCAGTGAGTTTTTGTTCGGGGTTCTCCCGATCTCTGTGGTCGTATCGGGCAACTACGCCTTTGTTGTTGACAATTTCGCGAACGATATGAAGGTGATCGACATCAGCGACCCCGCAGCCCCGGCCCTGGTGCCTGGTGCAACAGTGGCCCTGGGAACAGGTCAGGAAGCCGTGGCCTTCTCGGGAGACCACGCTTATGTGATCAGTTCAAGCTCGGATAACCTGAAGGTGATCGATATCAGTGACCCGACCACACCGGTGCTCTTGCCCGGCAGCGTGATCCTTGGGTCTTCCCCGAGAGGCATGGCGATCTCTGGCAACCATGTGTACGTTGTGGATATTGGATCGGACGACCTGAAGGTGATCGACATCAGCGACCCCGCAGCTCCGGCGCTGTTGCCAGGCAGTCTGGCCCTGGGGCAGTCTCCCGGATCGATCGCCGTGATCGGGAACTACGCCTATGTGGGGGATTTCACTGACAATGATCTGAAGGTGATCGATATCAGCGATCCCGCCGCTCCGGTACTGTCGGCTGATCTGGGTGGCCTGAACGTAGCAGCCCGAACAGCGGTTGCCGGTTCGGGCAACTACGCCTATGTGTTGGATCCTGACCTGGGTTCGGAGGCACTGACGGTGATCAAGCTTTTTTGTGCTACACCGCTCGGCTATGATCCGGTATCCGGGGAGTTTGGTCCGGCGGACGAGAGCGACCCCCAGGTGGGCAGCATCACCACCGGCTACCTGCCCCGCTGGTCCGGCACCGAGCTGGTTACCGGCAGCGTGTTCGACAACGGCAATGTGGGCATTGGCACCAGCGCACCCATACGGCGGCTACAGATACACGATTCGAATGGAGGCACCATCAAGCCTGCCGTCAAGATCAAAGTCCACAACTGCGGCGTTCCATGTATATCACAACCGGAGACCACCCAGGCGCTCAGTCTTCAGAACAGCAATGGCAGCGCGGGTAATGCGGTGGGTATCGGCTTCGCGGACAATGACCAGGATGAACTGCCAAGCGCCTGGATCGGAACACGGCTCGCCAACAAGACGCTGCATTACGGTGACCTGCTCTTCCATACCCGGGGCGGCGGTGGCTTCGGCGAGCGGATGAGGATCACGTCGATCGGGAATGTCGGCATCGGAACTACAAGCCCCGGTGCCGAACTGGAAGTGAACGGCTACACCAAGCTGGGCAGTGATGCGCCGGCGATCA
Source organism: Flavobacteriales bacterium (assembly GCA_020437905.1). Lineage (GTDB taxonomy): Bacteria > Bacteroidota > Bacteroidia > Flavobacteriales_F > PHOS-HE28 > PHOS-HE28. Next base: position 329 of record JAGQVN010000084.1, on the reverse strand, counting down.
GGATGAAGGAGTTCACCGGCACCACCCCCAGCACGGCAGGTGATGGCGTGAGCATTCCCACAGGGATCCCTGCCGATAATGTGATTTCCGTTTCGGTCTGGGTGCAGCGCTTTACCACTATTTGGGAGCCACCCCATCAGGCAGCCCCGTATTACTATTCCTATTGGGCAAGCGGTACGGACATCTATATCCGAACTGAAGCGGGGCTCTCCAACAGCATGCTGAACAAGGCCGTTCGTGTGATCGTGACCTATAAGGAGTGATCCAAAGCTCAGGCAAGGTCCATGACCTAGCACGGTGCAAAACCCCGGCGTCCCCGCCGGGGTTTT